>NZ_CALYOY010000035.1 GCF_945269915.1 uncultured Bifidobacterium sp.
CGTTCAAGTCGCTGGAGTTCGGTTCGGCGGGCACGCGGCGGTACGAGATCGCCGAACGCAATACGAAGGCCGAGGGAATTTCCTACGACGGTAGGGTTCATGATGTGACCGTGACTGTGTCCCTTGATTCATCAACCGGTATGTTGACCCCCCAGGTCGATTATGACGGCATGGGCGCAAATCCTCCGACGTTCGTCAATAGGTTTACCGCCGGGCCGCATTCGTCGGATTCCGGGGATCAGCATGGAGTGCCCCCCGCTGGTCGGGGCGGGCATCTCTCCTCGACCGGTGCGGGTGCCGTCGTGGCGTTCCTGGCTGTGGCCGCCATGCTGGTTCTTACGGGAACAACCTTGGCTCTCGTGTCCCGTCGGCGCTGAGCGATGGTTCTGCGAACGGAGATTCCACCAATGGTGTGATGTCCTGCACGGGTCCCTTCGGGGACCCGTCCTGCATTGAAGCACGCCCTCCTGAGGAAGTTGTTGTGGCCGGGTCCCAGTACGACTCATGTCGTCCTGCACTGTCAGACTGAAGCTGTGAATAGCCGCTGGAATGCCCCTATGGATAGAGCACTGGAGTTGGCTCGGATAGCCGGGAAGCATGGTGATGTGCCCGTCGGGGCGGTGGTGATCGGACCCGATGACCGTGTGGTCGGAGAGGGATTCAACCAGCGACAGATGCTTGGACATCCGTTCGCCCACGCAGAGCTGGAGGCGATGAGCCAGGCGGCATCCGTCGCAGCAGGGGTAAGTCTCTTGTCGGAGTCGTGGTCCGGTCCGGCCGACCATGAGAGGACGGGTGGACGCTCCTGTGCGGCTGAGCGGTTCGGTTCGCGCGGGGAACGATCATGGAATCTGCAAGGGTGCACTCTCGTTGTGACGCTCGAGCCGTGTCCCATGTGCGCCGGTGCCGTGCTCGCCTGTCATATTGGTCGTGTGGTATTCGGCTCCTGGGATCAGAAGGTGGGTGCCTGCGGCTCGGTCTGGGATCTCCTTCGGGATCCCCATGTCGGTGCGAGGCCAGAGGTCTTCGGCGGCGTTGAGGAGCGAGCCTGTACGGAACAACTGCAGTCCTTCTTCCGCTCCCTACGATGACCTGAGGACCTGTTACGCATCCGTCCAGCGACAGGTGTTGGTGGCACCGTGAAGATGAGCGGACGGAGCCTCGTCCTTGTGGCCGTCATCCCGGAGGTTGGCGGTCACTGATTCCCCCCCCCCCTACCGGCGTTTCCATACCCAGGAGTTCCGACCTCGTCCACTATATGGTCCCGATATGCATCAGGTGGTTGGACCTCTGCATACTTTCCTGTACGTCCACCGATAGTAGGTGCCGTAATGACCGCGGATCGGGTTTTGGGATTCAACACAATCAGCGGCCAGCCGGAAAGGTTTGGTGTACAGGATGAAATATGCGGTGATAGGTGCCGGAGCCATGGGATACAGGCTTGGCGTGCTCCTCCAGGAACAGGCTGGACAGCAGGTGGATTTTGTCGACACATGGATGCCCAACGTCGACAAGGTTCATGATCAGGGGGGTGTCTACGTATCGAGGGATCACGACAACCGACACCTGGTTCCTATCGATATCAGCACGCCCGAGGATTATCGGGGTGAACCCGATGTCTGGATCATCATGCTGAAGCAGATGCAGTTGGGGGAGGTGCTGGATAGATGCGCCCACCTTTTCCGGGATCACCAGGTCGTCTTCTCGGCCATGAATGGCTGGGGTCATTTCGACAGGATCCTCAAGTACTTTCCCAAGGAGAGAATCTACGGGGGAACTGCCATGATCGGTACGGTCCTGAATGGCCCCGGCGATGTGGACTTCATCGGCAAACCCGGTGCCGGCTCCATGCATGTCTGCGCCATGACCGAGAAGATCACCGATTTGGAGCGGCGGATGGCTGCTGACTTCAAGGCCGCCAACCTGAACCCCATGCTCACCGAGAACTTCGAGGGGACCTGTCTGGCCAAGATCATCTTCAACTCCGTGGTCAACACGATCTGCACCATGTACCAGATCACCATGGGCCAGTTCATCTCCTATCCTGGTGCCATGGACATGGCCAGGCAGCTGATTGACGAGGCCTATGACGCCTGTGAGCGTGCCGGCAAGCAGCTGATACAGACCCGGCAGGCCACCCTGGACGAGGTGGACTATGTCAGCCGTGTGAGCAACCCTCTCCATTACCCTTCCATGTACCAGGACATGTCGCGCGGGCGCCGGACCGAGGTGGACTACATCAACGGTTACATCGCCAGGCTCGGACGCGAGAACGACTATGTCTGCCGGACCCAGGAGTTCCTGACGCACGGCGTCCACCTGGCCGAATTGGCCTTCCAGGTCCACCACAAGGAGGCTGCCAGGTAGCGCCGGTCAAGTCCCCGTTGCCGCAAAGCCGTGGCGGATCCGAAGTCGTGGGTGTTGGCGCGCTGGTTTTCTTGCGAATTACTTTCCTTGAACAGGAAAACACGCCAGTGGAGACAAGTTAGCCGTGAGTCCATAGCATGGTCCCTGATTGTCAGTGTGCTCCCGATCAGTCCATGAGGGTCGGTCGGACCACAGGCTTGTGACGGAGGTGTCATGGACGTTCAGCAGGACAGGGCCAGGGAGGAGTCCTATCAGGGGGAATCGGCAGAGGGGGTGCCCCTGACCCTGGTATATATGGAGCGGGCCGGTACCGGTCTGGGGATACTCCTACCAGGTCCGGAGCTGCCGAGGATCGTGCACTGGGGCGGACCTGTGGCGGATCCGTCCGCCCTTCTCGGCTCCCAGGATGCACTGGCTCCTCAGCGGGTCTCCGGCGGCCTCGATCGGACCGCTTGGCCCAGCATCATGCCTACGCAGTCGGAAGCCTGGACCGGTGTTCCCAGGCTTGGCATCAGCCGTGAAGGGGTGGAGATCTTCTGCCGCTTCCAGGTTGAATCGACCGATCTGGATCAGGAAGTCCTCAGCCCCTTCGTCAAGCAGGGGGCCGATGACGATGGTGACTCGGATTCTGCCGATCTGCAGGCTTCCACCCTGACCGTCAAGGCCGTCGATACCGAGCAGCGGGTAGGGCTGATCTGGCGCTGCCAGCTTCTGGCATCAGGGCTGGTCCGTCAGCGGCTGGGCCTGACCAATCTCGATACCGGCCGGCCCCTGGTCGTCAATCGCCTGGAGCAGTGCTTTCCTCTGCCGCCGCGTGCCAGGGAAATCCTGACCACCACTGGCCACCACTTGCGTGAGCGTAGTCCGCAAAGACAGCCTCTGAATATTGGCCGCGTGGAACGGGCCACCCTGGTTGGTCGGCCCGATTTCGATTCTTCCCTCCTGTTCTGTGCGGGGACACCCGGTTTCAGCTTCGAAGGTGGGCGCGTATGGGCCGTCCACCTGGGTTGGAGTGGCAACGGCGAAATGAGCGCCGAACGTATCCCGTCAGCCCCGGTCCTGATTGGAGGCAGGGAGATTCTCATGGCCGGCGAAATGACCATCCCTCCTACGTCGGGTACCGGTCAGGAACCCTCTGCGTACACCTCGCCCTGGCTTTATGGTTCCTGGGGCCAGGGGCTGAACCAGGTAGCCCAGCGTTTCCATGCCCACCTGCGTTCCCTTCATCCGAGGTTCGCAACCCATCCCCGCCCGGTCACCCTCAACACCTGGGAGGCGGTCTACTTCGACCACTCCTACGAAAAGCTTGCGGCCCTGGCGGACAAGGCGGCCCGGGCCGGAGTGGAGCGTTTCGTGGTCGATGATGGCTGGTTCACCGGCAGGCGCTCGGATGAGTCGGGCCTCGGGGACTGGTCCATCGATGCCCAGGTATGGCCTCGGGGGCCGCGTGGACTCGAGGCCCTGGCCGCCCGGGTCCACCGGCTGGGAATGGAGTTCGGCCTCTGGTTCGAGCCGGAGATGATCAGTCCCGACTCGAGCGTTTTCCAAGACCATCCGGACTGGGTTCTGAAGCCGCTGGATTCACGTCTGCCTGTACAGGGTCGCAGCCAACAGGTCATGGATCTGACCAATCCGCAGGCCTACGACCACGTTTTCCGTGCCATGGATTCCCTGGTCTCCCTCCTGGGCATCGACTACATTAAATGGGACCATAATCGTTACGTCATCGAGGCGCGCTCACCTTACTCCGGCAGACCGGCGGTCCATGAGCAGACCGAGGCCGTTTACCGTATCATGCGCGACCTGAAAAGGCGGCATAAGGACCTGGAGATCGAGTCCTGCAGTTCTGGCGGGGGGCGTATCGACCTGGGGATCCTGGAATATGCCGACCGGGTCTGGGTCTCTGACTGTGTGGACCCGGTTGAGAGGGCTGATATTCAGCGTTATACCTCACTCCTGGTCCCCCCGGAGATGATGGGGGAGCATGTGGGTGATTCTCCGGCCCACTCGACAGGCAGGGCCACCTCCCTTCAGCTGCGTGCGGCCATGGCGTTCTTTGGGCACATGGGTGTTGAATGGGACCTGCTGAAGGTCCCTCAGGAGCAGATCGATGAACTCGGTCATTGGATTGCTGCCCATAAGGAACTACGCGATCTTTTCAGGACCGGGCGCGTGGTGCATGGGGATGACTTCGATCCGGCCGTCAGGCTCGACGGGGTGGTTGCGGTCGACGGTTCCAGGGCCGTCTACCGTTTCACTCAGCTGACCAGTTCGGTCAACTATCCGGCCCAGACCGTGGCCCTGCCCGGTCTGGTTTCCGAGGCGAACTACAGGGTCAGGCCTCTGGAGGTATGCAAATCCCTGGCCGCTGTCGGTAATGGGCAGAGTCCGCTGACCTGGTGGGAGGGTGAGGGTGCCGTGCTGCCCGGTGCCGTCCTTCTGGACCAGGGTCTGCGGCCTCCGATGATTCATCCCGCCGAGGCCGTGGTTTTCCGAGTGGAGCGCGTCTGACCGTTTTCTCGGACCGGCTGTTTTCGGCTCGTCGGTTCCCGCTTTCCGCTCGATGCGCCCGGTTCAAGGCCTCAATGGCGCTTTTCGCTTCGGTGGTGTCTTTGCCTCGGCGTCATTCGTCATGCTCCGCCGGCATCCGCCTACGTTTTCCGGACATATCCGGACGGGGAGTCATCAGACCCCGGCAGGGGCCATCAGGTAGGCGGCAATGGCCCTGGCAGCCGGTGCCTGTGCCCACTGGTTCCAGTCATCGTCGATTATCTGAAGACGGACTTCGGCCATCTGGCTGTGACGATAGGAGTCGATTCCCTTGCGGATGGATTCACCACACCGTTTCATCAGGTAGGAAGTCTCACCGCCGATCAGGATCTTCTCCGGAACGGCCACATTCGCCACCGCGGCGACCAGGACCCCCAGGCGGAACCCGGTCAGATTGAGGAGGGTGTTGGCCTGAGGCATATCCTGGTCCAGGTCGCAGATGAACTGGTCGATGGTTGCCGCTCGGCCTATCCTGCGTGAGTACTGTTCGACCAGGGAACCCGTGGTCAGGCACTGTGCGCAGCCCCGGTGACCCAGATAGCAGGTGGGACCGTCAGGATCCACCAGTTGATGACCGATCAGTCCGTATCCCTCGTCCGGGGAGGAAACGGGCATGCCATGCTCGGTCAGGGAATATCCGACTCCTGAACCGATGGTGACCAGGACGAACCTGTCCAGCCCGATTCCGGCACCGAACCAACCCTCATAGAGTGCCAGGGCATCAAGGTCGTTGAAGACCAGGCAGGGCAGGCCGCAGGCCTCCTCCATTGACGAGGCCAGATCCACATGCTCGCTCCATTGCAGGAAGGGTGCGTAGGTGATCACCCGGTTCCCCACTGCCCTTCCTCCCAGGGAGATGCCAAGCCCTGACGGTTCCGGTAGGCCCGCCTTCCCGATTTCGGCCATGCAACTCCGCACCAGCCTGGTCAGGACTGCCGTCACCGGGCCGGGCTCCCGGTGACGGATCTCCTCCCGATGCGGCTTCCCTACCGGTCGACAGGCCAGGTCGACGGCAATGGCCAGTGCCGTGCCGCCATGCAGGTTGATGCCGATGAAGGTCCTGGCATCATGCCGGATGACCAGGGCCTCCTGTGGTCTTCCCGCCCGTGGTCGAGGTCTGCTCGGCGTGACGCCGTCGGATTCCTCTCCGGTTTCCCTCCGGTCCACCTTCGTGGCCGGAAGAAGCCCCTTGGCCTCTATGACCCCACGGTGCGTCAGATCGTTGGTGATGCGCGACACCGCACCCTGTGTCAGATTGAAGCGTCGCGCCAGCGCCACTCGTGAGATGGGCCCGTGTTTCAAGACGTCGATTGCTATCCTGTGCGTAAAGGTGGAGGCGTTGAACCATGTGGGGAAGGGCCGGTGCGTCCCGGTCCCATCCGGGTTGAGCGATTGATCGACCGAGGTATTCATGGATCCTCTTTTCGCCTGTCCTGCCGCTTTCCATTCATGGTAGACCTGATTACTTTCCGAATGAAAGGAACTCGCCGGAGGTGGGAATTAAATGCCGCCGTCCCTATGCTGGGCCGCAGGATTTCCGAGGTCGCTGATGCCCATATGAATGGTAAAGGAGCCGTATATGTCTTATGCACACGGTGGCGGACGATCCGGGGTTGACCCCTGGGATCCCCCCACGCTCACCAAGCGGATGCTGACCTGGTTGAAAGCCGTCCTGGCCGCCGTTCTGGCCGCCGTGACGGTTGCGGCCACGGCCGGTTGCGGATCCACCGGGACCGGAGTGGTCACGCTGGATTTCTTCCAGTTCAAGTTCGAGGCCGCCGACCAGTTCAAGGCCATGGTTGCCCAGTTCGAAAGGGAGAATCCTGACATCAGGGTCAAAATCAACAACTCGGCCGACTCCCAGACCGACCTGCGCACCCGTCTGGTCAAGAACAGGGTACCCGACGTGGTCACCTTCAATGGTGACATCAGCTTCGGCATGTTCGCAGCTTCAGGTGTCTTCCATGACTTCACCGATGACCCTCTGGTCAAGGACCTCAACCCCGGCATGGTCTCCATAGCCAGGAACCTGGTTCAGACCAAGGATCCCAAGGCCAAGCGCCTCTATGGTCTCCCCTTCGCCGGCAACGCCAGCGGCTATATCTACAACAAGGCCCTTTGGCGCCGGGCCGGTGTGGACCCCGAGAACCCGCCCCGCACCTGGTCGGAGTTCACGGCCATGCTCGACAGGTTCAAGGACCAGGGCATCGAACCCGTCCAGGCCACCCTCTCGGATTCCTGGACCACCCAGGCCCCCTTGGCATCCCTGGCAGGAACCATGGTCCCGGAAAACAGGTATGCGGAACTGCTGACCGGAAAGACCGATTTCAGGGCCATCTGGTCCGACCCTGCCGAAAGGGAGGTGGAGCTCTTCAGTCATTCCACCGGTGACAAGGGCGTGACCTATCAGCAGGGCACCCAGAACATGGCCAACGGCAGGGTGGCGGTCCTGCCCTTGGGTACATATGCCATTCCCCAGATCAGGATGATCAATCCCAACGCCGATCTGGGATTCGCGCAGATGCCGGCCAACGACTCCCCCTCCGATCAGATCCTCACGGCAGGCGACGATGTGATGCTGACCATGGGTGCCACCACCAGCCATCCCAAGGAGGCCATGAGGCTGATCCGTTACCTGATGCAGCCTGAACAGCTGCGCACCTATGCCAAGGCGCAGACCGCCTTCGTGCCCACCAGGAATGTAGAGGCCGGAGATCCGGCGCTGAACGGGGTCCTGCCCTTCTTCCGTGCGAACAGGCTGGCGGATTTCTGTGATCACTACATTCCCTCATCCATCAACATCGGCGGATACCTGCAGACCATGGTGACCAAGGGTGACATCAATGGGTTCATCGATTCCATGCAGGCCGAGTGGGACAAGGTACAGGCAAGGAACTTCCAATGAAAGGCCAGAATTCAGACATGAAACAGTCCAAGCCGGGCAAGGGGGGCTTCTCTGATCGGAAGGTCGATAGGGCCTTCTACTGGATGGCCGTCCCCGCCGCCCTGATCTTCACCCTCTTCCTCTACGTGCCCTTCATCCAGGGCGTGGCATACTCCTTCACCAACTCCCAGGGGTATGGCAAGTTCGCATGGATCGGTTTTAAGAACTACTGGGCCCTCTTCCGGGACGGGCGTGTGGGACATGCATACATCTTCACCTTCCTGATTGCCGTTGTGATCACCGTCCTGGTGAACTTCATAGCGCTCTTCATCTCCGTTGCCCTGAACGGGAAAATCGCCTTCAAGAAGGGGTTCAGGGCCATCTACTTCATTCCGTACACCCTTTCGGTGCTGGTGATCGGGTATGTTTTCAAGTACATCTTCATGACGCCCCTGCCGGCTTTGGGCCAGGCTCTGCACATCGGCTGGCTTTCTCAGTCACTCCTGACCAGCGAGCGGTACGCATGGATACCGATCGTCTTCCTCTCGGTCTGGCAGGCCGTGGCCTATTCCACACTGATCTATCTGGCCGGTCTGCAGACCATTGACACCGAGGTCTATGAGGCCGCCGCCATCGACGGGGCGAACGCCTGGCAGTCCTTCTGGAAGATCACCTTCCCCCTGATTGGCGCCTTCTTCACGATCAATCTGGTCCTGACCCTGAAGAACGCCTTCAACACCTTCGACCAGGTGGTGGCCCTGACGGCGGGCGGGCCGGATTCCAAGACCGAAACGGTCACCTATCTGATCTACAAGGGGGGTCTGACCGGCGGCGAGTATGCATACCAGACGGCCAACGCCGTCATGTTCTTCATCGTCCTGGCCGTCATCGCATTCATCCAGTTGGGTATTTCCAGAAGAGGAGAGAAGGTCTGAGATGAGCCAGACAAAACAGATCGGATCACCGGACATGTCACGATCCTCATCCGGGCCACTCCCGCATAGGAGCGCTTTCGAGATCAGGCTGCACAACATCAATTGGTGGCTGACGGCCGTCGTGGCCGTCCTTTCCCTGACCATTCTGGTGCCACTCTACTTCACGGTGGTCACGGCCCTGAAGACCCCGGCCGAGGCCGGCACCTTCAGTCTGCCCACATCCTGGCAGTGGCACAATTTCGTTGATGCCTGGAACAAGGTCAACTACCCCAAGGCGGCTCTGAATTCGGGCATCGTCACGGTCTGCGCGGTGGTCATCACCCTGCTGACCAACACCTTCGTGGCCTACGCGGTGGCCAGGAACATGGACAAGCGCTTCTTCCGCTTCCTCTACTACTTCTTCATCGCGGCCATGTTCGTCCCCTTCCCGGTGGTCATGCTCCCCATCGCCAAGCAGTTCGGCAGCTGGCACATGGACAACGTCATCGGTCTGATCCTCCTGTACGTGGTGCTGGGTCTGGGCACCAACCTTTTCATCGCCACCGGATTCATCAGGTCCATCCCGACGGCCCTGGAGGAGGCGGCCAGACTTGACGGAGCCGGGACCTGGCGGATCTTCTGGACCATCATCTTCCCTCTGATGGGACCGATCAACGCCACCATCGCCATCACCACGGCTCTCTGGGCCTGGAACGATTTCCTCCTGCCCCTGATCGTCCTGACCGACCAGTCCAGTCAGACCATCCCCCTGGCCCAGTACGTGTTCAGCTCGCAGTTCGCCACCAATTACCCGATGGCCTTCTCCAGCTATCTGATGGCACTGGCCCCGATCCTGATCGTCTACCTCTTCGCGCAGAAGTGGGTGATCAGCGGCGTCATGCGGGGTGCCGTGAAGTAATCGATTCCCGACTGATGCCCCGGCCCTCCATCCATTCGGAGCGGTCGGGGTCTTATCGGGTCTGCCGGTCCGGTGCCGATGCTTGCACACCGACCTGTCTGATCATTCCAAGCCGAGCCGAAACTTCCCTTATAGTGGGAACCACCGTACAAAGAAGTTCCTTGAATCCAGCGTATGGAAGGAAGACCATGACCCAGGAAGAGCGTGCCCAGCTGCCCGATTCGATACGGACCAACGGAGCCACCCCCAACCCCTGGTGGACCAATGCCGTGGTCTACCAGATCTACCCGCGATCCTTTCAGGACACCAACGGGGACGGTTACGGCGACCTGCCTGGCATCACTCAACGCCTGGATTACCTGGCCGATCTGGGTGTGGATGTGATCTGGCTCAGCCCGGTCTACCGGTCACCCCAGGACGACAACGGGTATGACATCTCCGACTACCAGGACATCGATCCGATCTTCGGCACCATGGACGACATGGATGAACTTGTAGAGGAGGCTCACCGGCGCGGGATCAAGGTGGTCATGGACCTGGTGGTCAACCACACCTCTGACGAGCATGCATGGTTCCAGGCCTCCCGCAATCCCGACGATCCCCATGCCGACTGGTACTGGTGGCGTCCCGCCCGGGCCGGTCATGAGGCGGGAACCCCTGGTGCCGAACCCAATCGGTGGGGGTCATACTTCGGTGGCTCCGCCTGGGAATACGATTCCCGACGCGGAGAATACTATCTTCATCAGTTCTCGAAGAAACAGCCTGATCTGAACTGGGAAAACCCTCAGGTCCGGCAGGCCGTCTACCGGATGATGAACTGGTGGATGAATCGGGGCATCGACGGTTTCCGCATGGACGTGATCGTCATGATTTCCAAGACGGTCGATGACCAGGGGCGTCTACCCGGGGAAGAGGGGTCGACCCTCCGGGACGGTCCGGTCGGACCGGAGGGGTATTCCTCGCCCGTGCCCTTCTGTGTGGACGGTCCCAGGCTGGAGGAGTACCTCAAGGAGATGCGTCGCGAGGTCTTCGAGGGCCGTCAGGGATACCTGACCGTGGGGGAGGCCCCGGATCTTTCACCCCGGCGAAGCGGGGTCATCACCGACCCGGCCAACCGCGAACTGGATATGCTCTTCCTCTTTACCCAGACCAGTATCGATACCGATGGGAGCAAGTGGGAGATCCGTCCATTCCAGGTCGGCAGGCTTAAGGAGGCCATGGGCCGGCAACAGGCGGCCGTGGCCAAGGCGGGCTGGGCCAGCCTGTACTTCGACAACCATGACCAACCCCGCATCGTCTCCCGCTGGGGTGACACCTCAACCGAGGAGCTACGGGTCCGATCCGCCAAGGCCCTCGGTCTCCTTCTGCACATGCATAGGGGCACCCCCTACATCTACCAGGGCGAGGAACTGGGTATGACCAACGCCGGCTTCACCAGGCTGGACCAGTACCGGGACCTCGAATCCATCAACCTCTACCACCAGCGGGTTGACCAGGCCCACGAGCAGAGTCCGGAATCCATGATGGCGGCACTGGCCTATATGAGCCGCGACAACGCCCGAACCCCCATGCAGTGGGATTCCACCAAGTTTGCCGGGTTCACCGCCTCCTACGCCCCCGAGGAACCCTGGCTGGCGGTCAATCCCAACCATGACAGGATCAATGCCAAGGTCGAGCTGCGGGACCGGGACTCGGTCCTGGCCTTCTACCGGGAACTGATCCACCTGCGCCACACCAACCCGGTGGTCGCCGCCGGAGACTTCTCCCTCCTGGATCCGCAAGCTGAACAGATCTATTCCTTCACCCGGGCCCTGGACCAGGCGCCGGAGTCCAAATCCGGCCCCGAGGCCAGGAGTGCTCTGGATGCCATGCCCTGCAAACGCCTTCTGGTCGTGGTCAACCTGAGCAGCCAACCGGCGGCTCTGCCTCCGCAGACCGCCACTCTCCTGGGTGTGGACCAGTCCGCTTCGACCTCCATATCCCTTGGGGCCGTCGACGTGGATCGGATCCTGATCTCCACCTACCAGCCCGAGCAGACCGTCGGTTCCCTCCTGACCGGCCGACTGGCTCCCTGGGAAGGCTTCGTCTACCTCCTCTAAGGCCTGGCTGCCCAACCCTGAATGGACCATCCTGTGGCGGCCACCCGCCCTTGCGGCTACAGTGGAAATATATGTCGTGTCCTTTCGCCAGTCGGCCCCTGATGGCTGGGCCGGACAAAAGAGGCACGACCAGCAGGCCGGCATTGGTCCGGCAGGCCCGTATAGGAGGGTGGGGCTGTATATGTCTCGTTTGATTATCGTTTCCAACCGTCTTCCCATGTCCTTGGAGGCCGCTGAGGACGGCTCCTACACACTGCGGCAGAATGTGGGTGGCCTGGCCACCGCCATCGGCCCCTACCACCGCTCCCACAAGGACTGTCTCTGGATCGGCTGGAGCGGGATTGACCCCGGGCAGTACTCGGACCATGAGCTGCAGGACATACGCAAGGCCTACAGCGAAAGCAGGTGTATTCCCATCTTTCTGAGCAAGGAGGAGCTCAAGGGGTACTATGCGGGCTTCTCCAACAACACTCTCTGGCCCCTCTTCCATGATTTCTCCCATGAGGCCGTCTTCAGGCAGCAGGACTGGGACATGTATCGCAAGGTCAACATGCGCTTCGCCCAGGTGGTGGAGCCACTGATGCGCAAGGGCGACACGATCTGGGTCCAGGACTACCACCTGATGCTCCTGCCCAAGATGCTTCGTGAGCGTTACCCCGACGCCTCGATCGGCTGGTTCCTCCACGTCCCCTTCCCCAGTGCCGAGATTTTCCGCTCCCTGCCCTGGAGCCGTGAGATCCTGGAGGGGGTCCTGGGGGCCAACCTGATCGGCTTCCACACCGTGGACTTCTCGGCCAGCTTCCTGGCCTCCCTCCACCGCCTTCTGCCGGAGCTTCCGGTCAATATGGACGGGGTGGTCGAGATGCCCGATGGGCACCGAGCCGCCATCGACGCCTTCCCGATCGGTATCGACTACAACCTCTACAGCAGGACGGCCCGGTCCAGCCTGGCCAGGGCCATGCGCCGGGGAATCGATGAGGCCTGCGGCAAGTCGCCACGTCACCGGTATCGGACCTCGGTCACCGCCGAAGGGGTGGCGGCCACGGAGGCAGGCATCTCCGACAGCAACTGGTGGAGCCACTACATCAACGAGGACATCCCCGAGACCACCCTGGCCAAGCAGGCGGCCTCTTCCATCGAGAGCAGGTCCAACAAGGTCATCGTCTCCGTGGACAGGCTGGACTACACCAAGGGGTTGCCCGAACGCCTCCAGGCCTTTGGCTGCATGCTCGACAAGTATCCCGAGTGGATAGGCCACGTGACCTACTACCTCCTGGCCACCCCTTCGCGTGAGAACGTCAAGTCCTACCAGCGCCTCAAGGACCAGGTGGATCAGCTGGTGGGCGAAATCAACGGAAAGTACTCCCTTCTGGCCTGGACCCCCATCCACTACATCACCCGCTCCCTCTCGATCAAGCCGGTCTGCGGCATCTACACCGCAGGTGACGTGGCCCTGGTCACCCCCCTGAGGGACGGGATGAACCTGGTGGCCAAGGAGTACCTGGCCTGCCATGACGGTCGTGACGGCGCCCTGGTCCTGTCGGACATGTGCGGAGCCGCGGACGAGCTGACCGATGCCTTCGTCGTCAACCCCTACGACATCGATATGGTCTGTGAGGCCCTCCACAACGCTCTGGAGATCTCCCCCGAGGAATCCCGCCGCCGTAATATCCGTATGCAGGCCAGGCTGAAGGTTCGCACAGCTGCCAACTGGTGCACTTCCTTCCTGGAGACCCTCAAGCAGGTCTCCACGCCAGGTATGACCGACAAGAGGTTCAGGATGGACCACCATAACGAAATCGTCAGGCAGTGGGACAAGGCCAGCCGTCGCCTGATCCTGTGCGACTATGACGGAACCCTGACCCCCCTGGTGCGCAAGCCCGAGCGGGCCAAGCCCACCAGGGCCCTTTGCAGGCTCCTGACCCAGGTCGGTTCCGACCCCAACGTCGACCTGATCCTGGTCTCCGGGAGGAGCCATCAGATCATGGAGGACTGGTTCAGCCAGCTTCCGGTGGGCCTGATCGCCGAGCACGGTGCCTGGTGCAAGAACTGCCCCGGACAGGACAAGGGGGTCTGGGAGCGTGCCAAGGGTCTGCCGGATTCGGACACCTGGCAGAAGGTCATCAGGCCCATCATGGACCTGTCGACGGAACGGGTGCCGGGCTCTTTCGTCGAGAGCAAGTCGGATGCCGTAGCCTGGCATTACCGGATGAGCGATGCCAAGGTGGCCGACAAGGAGCGCGAGGATCTCCTGCAGCGGTTGCGCCGTGTGGTCGTCGGGCTGGGGCTGATGATCATGGAGAACTCCAAGGTCGTCGAGGTGACCCCGGTCGCCACCAGCAAGGGCCAGGCCGTTCTCCCCCTGATTTCCAGCGGGGACTATGACTTCATGATGGCGCTGGGCGATGATGACACCGATGAGACCATGTTCGCCGTCATGCCGGAGTCGGGATGGACCCTCAAGATCGGCCCCGGTCAGACCAAGGCGAGGCTGCGGGTCGAGGACCCGGTGGCCGTCAATCTCCTTCTGGCCGACCTGGCCGCAGGTGTGGCCCGGGACCCTGCCGATGGCGGACCCACCTCCGCCCGCTTTGCCGATGACCATACCATCGTCGACGATGCGGCCGCCCGACCCTCTGCCCGGAAGAGGGGCTGAGCGTCTCATCTCGCCAGGAATCCCCGGTGGGCTGCGTCGACCAGGTCGCCGACGTGGCCAGCCGAGGATTTCGTGTATCTCCCCGTCCTCCAGGTTCGACCATGTCCAGCATGTTGACACCGGCTCGTCAGGAGGGGACGGCACGGGAATAATGATGGAACATGGATACGAACGAAGTCGATCTTGACCTGAAGGCGGATCATGCCGCCGACCTGCACGAGGCCGCCAAACGACTGGAAGGTGTGGCCAGGCGCACCCGAATCGAACATTCGCAGGAGCTCAGCGACCGGGTGGGGTACAGGGTCATGCTCAAACCCGAGAACCTCCAGCTGACCGGTTCCTTCAAGGTTCGCGGTGCCTACAACAAGATCGCCTCCCTCCCTCAGGAGGACCTGGACCGGGGAATCATCACCGCCTCGGCCGGCAACCACGCCCAGGGTGTGGCCTTCGCCTCCAGGCACCGCGGGGCCCGCGCCACCATCGTCATGCCCCAGATCACCCCGCCCCTCAAAGTGGATGCCACCAGGTCCCTGGGCGCCGAGGTGGTCCTTGAGGGGAACGTTTTCGATGAGAGCTTCGACTATGCCCGCAAGCTGGCCGACGAGAGGGGGATGACCTTCGTTCACCCCTTCGACGACTACCAGGTCCTTTGCGGGCAGGGCACCATCGCCATGGAGATCCTGGATGATGTTCCTGACGTGACGGACATCGTGGTCCCCCTTGGCGGTGGCGGCCTGGGTGCCGGGGTCGCGCTCGCGGTCAAGACCTTCAGGCCTGATGTCAGGGTCATCGGAGCCACGCCGGTCGGGTCACCGGCCTGGCGTGAGTCCCTGACCGCCGGCAGGGTGGTGGCGGCCGACCAGGTCAGCACGGCAGCCGAGGGCGTTGCCGTCAAACGGCCCGGCGACCTGGATTATGCCCTTCTGAGTCGGTACATGGATGACCTGGTCCAGGTCACCGAGAGCGACATATCCGAGATGATCCTCTTCATGCTGGAAAAGCACAAGCTGGTGGTCGAGGCCGCAGGGGCCGTTTCCTTGGCTGCCCTGGGCCAGTTGGAACTCCAGTCGGATGTCTTCCGTTCCGCCGCCGGACCCCATGTGGTGGTCCCCATCATCTCGGGCGGCAACATTGACACGGTCACCATAGGTGCCGTTATCCAACGGGGGATGATCTCCCGTGGCCGTATCATGCAGTTCGGTGTCGAGCTTCCCGATACGCCCGGCCAGCTGGTCCAGGTCGCCACGGTTCTGGCCAACCTGCGTGCCAACGTGATCGAGCTCAACCATGACCAGTTCAAGTCCTCCGGCCACTACGAGAACGGCGTCCTCCTGGAGGTGACCGTCGAAACCAACGGCCCCGACCACATCACCCAGATCCTGGACACCCTGCGTAGCCAGGGATTCCAGGTCCACCAGAATTACTGAGGCCCTTTCAGGTTCACGGGGAAGGGGTTCCCATGCCTGTGAACCTTTGTGTGCCTGTTATCGTTCCTCCGCGAATCGGATGTTCGGATTTCTTGCGGCACTGTATGCACCTGCCTATGGTTCCCTTGGAGAAAGAAGCAATGGTGCCCTATGCGGCCTCCTGATTCGCTGAGATGGTCTCGTCCACCAACTGCGGCAGGGCCGTCTCTATCGGCTCATGAATCAGTCGGGTGGCCAGGGAATCATACTGGGTCCGCCCCAGATTCATGATGGTGATGGGCACGCCCGCCTGCGACGCCACCGGCACCAAGGAGGCAGCAGGGAAGACCTCCAGGGTTGAGCCGATCACCCAGAATTCGTCGGCGCCAGTGACCAGTCGCATGCTTTTTTCCATGGCCCCCTCGGGCAGGGCCTGGCCGAAATAGACAACATCAGTTTTGATGATGCCGTCGCAGGGCATGTTCCCCTGGTAAGGCATACGTTTGTGGCAGTGCGGATCCGGCTCCTCGTCCAACCTGTCCATAATGTCGGCCGTCTGGTATTCCTGGCCGCACTTCATACAGTGCGAGGTGCCGATGGTCCCGTGAAGGTTCACGATCACCTGGTCGGAGTTGCCAGCCTTTTCATGGAGGGCATCAAAATTCTGGGTGGCCAGGAGGACCAGCAGCCCGGCTTTCTCCAGCCTGGCCAGCGCCTTGTGGGCCACTCCGGGCTGGGCCCTCCAGACCGGCGACTCCTTCTGCCAATGCCAGGAGTACTCCCGGGCCTGCTTGTCGCTCATGAAGAGGTCCAGGTCGTACACGCTGGTCTGATCGGGATGCTTGGTCCAGACACCGTCAGGTCCACGGAAGTCCGGAATCCCTGCCGAGGTTGAAATACCCGCGCCGGTCAGTACTGCGATCTTCTTGCTCATACCCCTGTCTTACCATGCGGATGTGTACGCGTCCCACTGTGTGCCTGGGCATCCTCGACGATCCATACCTGAGGGGCTTACCCTGGGTGGTCGTCCTGTGCAGGCTCAGGCCTGGGCCCTGTCCGTCCCCAGGGTGCGAATTGGCCTCGGTAAGCAGGGTCAAATATCGTGCATATCCGGAACCGTTGTCCGAAGAATGGGCTGAGTCGATACCGTTGGACCTGCCATACGGTACGCGGTTATGTCTGAGCTCTCTACTGCTTTGGCCCTCAGGTTCAATACCCTGAGCCATGATAATCCACCATGCAGAAGTCGGGTTTTCCGTTTCCGACACTGTTCTGGCCACTTGTTTTTGACGAAACCCAGGAAGGCTGCGACCGCACTTCTGCCCGGGGTCGTACATTGCCCAAACCGGTCAGGCTCCGGGCCGTTGTGAGAGTCATGACGGGTCCGACAGGAGCACCGGAAAACAGTGAGAAGCGCGGGCCGCTTCACCCGTAGAGCAATCATCATCATCGTGGCCGGCTGTCTGGGAGGCGGATGGGTGTGTACATGGCGGGCCCATGCCTCCGCCTTGGAGGACTGCCAACAGTCGACAAGGCGGACAGTCATCCATCGCCTCCTGCAGGAAGCACCCGGGGGAGGCGGAGCGCCAGGCCAAGTCGGTCCCCAGGGCGACGTCTGCGACGTCAGGGTCATCAACGCGGCGACGAAGCCGACCAGGGACGTAAAGCCGGTCACCCTGCCGTCCTGCCCCGCCGAGGCTTCCAGGGGCGACCTGGAAGAAGCCGGGCCGAGGCCGACCGGACCGCCCGGGACACGTCCGGGGCCGACGGGAACATCAAGACCGCCTCGGCCGCACTGACCGCCGACGAGTGCAGGACCGTCGAGGCCCACCTGGACCAGATCATCACCAGTGCCGACCGGACCAACAACATCAAGGCCGTCAACGGCTCCAAGAACGCCAAGGATCCGAAGCCGCGTCCCTGCCGCCGCCCAGGCGCCAACAGGCGGCTGCACCGGCGGCAGGTATTCGGGCGGCGGGAACCGCGGACCTCCGGTTGCGGATCCCCACCCGGCTACACACCTCCTGCAGGTGGCAATGGCGGCGCTAATGGCGGCTGCACCACTGCACCCCATCATAAGCTCGCACAAGAGGACAACAATATGGCGCATCATTATGCATGCGTCATGCATCCTGATATCACTTCAGATTGCTGAAACACAGAATGACAACGGCCCGGATCGCACAGGTTCATCAGTGCGCCGGACCGTTCATTTTTGCTGCCTCAGAACCCTGTCGCCTCTGGGGCGGCTTTGCATGTACCTGAGCCTCGAGGTATGGGGGCTCCGGATTCGATGAAGAGCGAGGTTCCCGGCGGGACTGTTCCTCCTCCACTTTCCGAGGGGCCTGGCCGGCCATTTTCTTGAGCTCCGCCATCATCCCTCTCCGCCCCGATTCCGGCTTCTCTTGACCGCCTTAGCGGCCCTGATAATGTGCCGGTCGTCCGGCTACCTGCTCCGTTTCCTGCGCGCCTTATCCGCCCGCGCAACCGGTCGATGCGCCTGGCCAGGTTATCCTTGGTCCGTGTCGTCATTGTTCGCACCTCGTCCCTGTCCGGTTGCTCTTTCCGGCTTCGCATCCAGACCTGTTCGAGGATGTACATCCTCGATGCGGTTGCGAGTCGGACGGGATACAGAACGTCTCATGGTCAGGAGCACTTGGAATCCGAGCTTCCTGATGGGTGGCCCTGCTCAAGCCGACCGTTTGCATCGGTATCGAAGGTGTCAGAACTCATCGATCACGCGTGAGCGAGATGAGAGAAAAAGCGACACGCCGACCACAATGTTGGAATCACTTGATTCTGATGTCAATCCTGCGACATCGATTTGCGCAATTGCCAGGTCGTGGTAGATTTATCTCTTGCTGCTCAACACGGCGTTTCCTCTTCTCAGGATGAGTTGATTCGCTTGTTGGTGTGGTGGTGGTTTGAGAACTCAAGAGCGTGTTTGTGCTACTTTATAGC
>NZ_CALYOY010000036.1 GCF_945269915.1 uncultured Bifidobacterium sp.
TAATGTCTTGTAGATATTCAGGCAAGAATACGCCCGGTCGGCAGGGCTGCCCTGGCATCCTGGCTACACTGGTGGATCATGTGCGGAATCGTTGGATATGCCGGATCTGTCCATGCGGCTTGTGGAAGGCCTCTTGAAGTCTGCCTGAATGGTCTCGGGCGCCTTGAATACCGTGGTTACGACTCCACCGGTGTGGCCCTGGCGGCCCCCGGCATGGAGAAGGTCGCCGTCCGCAAGAAGGCCGGTCGGTTGAAGAACCTCCTCGTCGACATCGAAACCAACCCCCTGCCGGATGCGACCGTGGGCATCGGCCACACCCGCTGGGCCACCAACGGCGAGCCGACCGACCTGAACGCCCACCCCCACCAGAGTCAGGACGGGAAGGTGGCCATCATCCATAACGGGATCATCGAAAACGCCACCCAACTGCGTCTGGATCTGCAGACCGAGGGATACACCTTCGTCTCCTCCACCGATACCGAGGTGGCCGCCAAGCTCATCGGCAAGGCGGCCCAGGAGATCGTCGACGAGGAGGGGACCCCCGATATCTTCAAGGCCGTCCGTCGTGTGGCCCGGATGCTCAAGGGAGCCTTTACCATCCTGGCCGTCGACAGCCGTCAGCCCGACCTGGTCGTGGGTATCCGGCACGACTCACCCCTGGTCGTGGGTTTGGGCGATGGGGAGAACTTCCTGGGGTCCGACGTGGCTGCCTTCGTCGCCTACACCAAGGAGGCCCTGGAACTGGGGCAGGACCAGGCGGTCTGCATCAGCGCCGACTCGGTCACCGTCACCGACTTCATGGGGCAGCCCATCCCCGAGCCCCGACGCTACACGGTCGACTGGGATGCCTCGGCCGCCGAGAAGGGCGGGTGGGACTCCTATATGGACAAGGAGATCCACGAAGACCCGGCCTCCGTGGCCAACACCCTCCTGGGACGGTACGACGACAGGGGCAACCTGGACCTGGATGAGGTCCAGGTTGATGCAGACGTCTTCCGCCAGATCGACAAGATCATCGTGGTGGCCTGCGGCACAGCCTCCTATGCCGGCCTGGTGGCCAAGTACGCCATCGAGCACTGGGTCAGAATCCCCGTGGAGGTGGAGCTGGCCCACGAGTTCCGGTACCGGGATCCGATTTTGACCTCACGGACCCTGGTGGTGGCCATATCCCAGTCGGGGGAGACCATGGATACCTTGATGGCCCTGCGTCACGCAAGGGAGCAGGGTTCCCGGGTCCTGGCCATCTGCAACACCCAGGGGTCCACGATTCCGCGCGAATCCGATGCCGTCCTCTATACCCACGCCGGGCCGGAGGTGGCTGTGGCCTCCACCAAGGCCTTCCTGGCCCAGATTGTCGCCGCCTACCTCCTGGGGCTCTACCTGGCCCAGGTCAAGGGGACCATGTACCGCGACGAGATCCATCAGACCATCGACAGCCTCAAGGCCATGCCCTCCAAGATCCAGTGGGTTCTGGACACCCAGTCGCGCAAGGTCCAGGAGACGGCCGAGCGGATGTTCGATGCCCGCTCCTTCCTCTTCCTGGGACGTCACGTGGGTTATCCGGTCGCCCTGGAGGGTGCCCTGAAGCTCAAGGAAATCGCCTACACCTTCACCGAGGGGTTTGCGGCCGGGGAACTGAAGCACGGCCCCATCGCCCTGGTCGAACCGGGGGAGCCGGTCGTGGTGATCGTACCCAGCCCCCGCGGGAGGGACGTCCTCCACAGCAAGGTCATCTCCTCCATCGAGGAGGTCAAGGCCCGGGGTGCCTTCACCATCGCCGTGGCCGAAGAAAAGGATGAGGATGCCGCCAGGTATGCGGATGTGGTCTTCCGCAGGCCCCAGTGCCCGACCTTGATGAGCCCTCTGGTGGACGTGGTCCCCCTCCAGCTCTTCGCCCTGGATATTGCCCGCCTCAAGGGGCTGGATGTGGACAAGCCCCGCAACCTGGCCAAATCCGTCACCGTAGAGTAGCGGCGGGCTGGTGTCCGATCGGCGGGTGGAGCGGCCCCACCGTTGGGTTCTGGACGAGCCTGACATTCCCTTCGATATGCCCATCCTCTATGAGGATTCCAGGATCATCGTGGTGGACAAGCCCCACTTCCTGGCCACCACCCCGCGGGGGATGTGGTACCGGAGTACGGCCCTGATCCGGCTTCGCGAGATGACCGGTGAGCCTGACATCATCCCTGCCCATCGTCTCGACCGGGCCACCGCCGGTGTCCTGGTCTTCGTCCGTGCCCCCTCGGCACGGGGTGCCTATCAGATGCTCTTCCAGGGGCACCGGGTCAGGAAGACCTACGAGTGCCTGGCACCGGTCAGGCCCATTCATCGCCCCGCGACCGGAACCGCCATCGGGCTGGAACCGCCACGACCCTTTCCCCTGTTGCGTCGTTCTCGCATCATCAAGGACCGTGGGCGCCTTCAGGCCTTCGAGGTTACCGGACCGGTCAATGCCGAGACCCGGATCGAACTCGCCGCCGGAGGAGGGCGGGTGGTCCGGTCCTCATCCGGGCTGATGTCGGCTTATGAACTTCACCCCAGAACGGGGAAGACCCACCAGCTCAGGGTCCATATGAACTCCCTGGGCCTCCCCATAGCCGGAGATGACCTGTATCCCCGTGTCGTCGAGCGTTCCTACGACGATTTCGGCCACCCCCTCCAACTGGTCGCTCGTTCCCTGACCTTCACCGATCCCTATTCGGGGCGGGAACGGACATTCTTCTCCCGGGTATCCTTCGATTTCGTCACCGACCCAGGCCATAATGGGGTGATGGCATAAGATACGAGGTCGTGACCAAGCCGCGCCCCGAAGATGGGGCGGTGGGCTGGCTGTCAGAGGCCCAGGCAAGGCAGTACTGAAGAGTATCCAGGAGGTTTCGTTCCATGAGCAGATCCAAGCTTCGTCCCTACCGCTGGCCCAGCCACCTGAAGAAGCAGACGTCCAAACTCTGGTACGGCTGTGACTACAACCCGGACCAGTGGCCCGAGGAGGTCTGGGACGAGGACATCCGTCTCATGAACCAGGCCGGAGTCAACGTGGTTGCCCTGGCGGTCTTCTCCTGGTCGCGGATCGAACCCAGTGAGGGCGTCTTCGACTTCGACTGGTTGGACCGGATCATCACCAGGTTGGGGAAGGCCGGTATCGGGGTGAACCTGGCCTCCGCCACCGCCTCGCCGCCCGCCTGGCTGACCCAGTCCCATCCGGAGATCCTCTGGAAGGACGAACGGGGCGATACGGTCTGGCCCGGGGCCCGTCAGCACTGGCGGCCCACTTCGCCGGTCTTCCGCACCTATGCCCTGAAGCTCTGCAAAGCCATGGCCGAGCATTATCAGGACAACCCCTATGTGGTGGCCTGGCATGTGGGCAACGAGTACGGTTGCCACAACCGTTTCGACTACTCGGATGATGCCATGCGCGCCTTCCAGCGGTGGTGCAAGCAGCGCTACGGCACCATCGATGCAGTCAATGAGGCCTGGGGCACCTCCTTCTGGTCCCAGAGTCTCAACGATTTTTCGCAGATCCTCCCTCCAAGGTACATCGGTGCCGGGAACTTCCAGAACCCCGGCAGGCTCCTGGACTTTGAGCGGTTCAGCTCCGATGCCCTCAAGGATTTCTTCATGGCCGAGCGCGACACCCTGGCCAGGATCACCCCGGACATCCCCCTGACCACGAACTTCATGGTCAGTTCCCAAGGGTTCACCCTGGACTATGACGACTGGGGGAGTCAGGTCGATTTCGTCTCCAACGACCATTACTTCACGCCGGGTGAGTCCCATCTGGATGAACTCACCTACTCTTCCGGCCTGGTGGACTCCATAGCCAGACGCAGGCCCTGGTGGCTGATGGAGCATTCCACCTCAGCGGTCAATTGGCGGCCGGTCAACCTCCGGAAGGAACCGGGTCAGCTGGTCAGGGATGCCCTGGCCCACCTCTCCCTGGGGGCGGACGCCATCTGCTACTTCCAGTGGCGTCAGTCACAGGCCGGTGCCGAGAAGTTCCATTCGGCCATGCTGCCGCATGCCGGTGAGGACTCACAGGTCTTCCGGGATGTCTGCGAGCTGGGCAACGACCTGGACGGCCTCTCCGATGCCGGTTTGGCCGGAACCGTGCTTGACAAGTCCCCGGTGGCCGTGGTCTTCGACTATGAGAGTCAGTGGGCCAGCGCGCACAGCTCGGTTCCCAGCAGGAACGTCCAGCACGGTACCGAGCCCCTGGACTGGTACAGGGCCCTCCTGGATCTGGGTGTCAGGGCCGATGTGGTCCCGGTGCGTTCCGATTGGGATACCTATGCGCTGGTTGTTCTGCCCTCCCTCTATCTGCTCAGCAGGAAGACCTCGGAACGGCTGCATGACTACGTGTCCAAGGGCGGGCGGGTCATCGTCACCTACCTGAGCGGGATAAGCGATGCCCATGACCGTATCTGGTTGGGCGGGTATCCCGGCGCCATCCGTGACCTTCTGGGCATCAGGATCGAGGAGTTCGCCCCCATGGACCGGAGTCTCGAGGGTTCCATGGACCACCTTGACCTGAGCAACGGGACCGTCGCCCACGACTGGGCGGACGTCATCACCTCACTTGCCGACGACACCCATGTTCTGGCCAGCTACCAGGCCGATTCCTGGACGGGGATGGACGGCATCCCGGCCCTGACCCTGCACGATTGGAAGCAGGGCAAGGCGGCCTATCTCGGGTGCAGGCTGGGGCGGGAGGGGCTGAGAAAGACCCTGCCCGAGCTCCTGGAGGCCATGAAGGTGGAGGGTCTGCAGCCGCCCGACGAGTCCCGGGGCGACTGCCTGTGTGTGGAGCGGGTCAGCGAGGACGGCCGGAACCGGTTCGTCTTCCTCTTCAACCGCACCCACCATCAGGTGCGGGTCGACAGGGAGGGGAGCATCCTGGTGGCCTCCCTGGCCTGGGAGGACAAGGACGGGAAGACGGTCACCCTGGATGTGAATGGAGTCCTGGTGGAGAAGGTTGTCACCCGCCGGCATTGAGGTCGTGGATGTAGGCCATGCCCTTGAAGATCAGCTCCGGGTCGTAGATGTCGATCAGATCCGTGTCCTGGGAGAAGATGCGGCCCATGCCACCGGTGGCCACCACCTGGAAGTCCTCGGCGATTTCGGCCTGGAACTGGGTGATGATCCGTTCCAGACCACCAAGGAAGTTGTAGTAGAGACCCGCCTGCATGGCCGTCCTGGTCCCCGTGGACATGATGGTATCCGGGCGGGTTATCTCGATCTGGGGGAGCTGGGCGGTCTGCCCGGAGAGGGCCTGCGCTCCGGAACGGATGCCCACGGTGATCAGCCCGGACCTGATCGACCCCCTGTCGTCGACGTAGTTGAAAGTGGTGGCCGTGCCGAAATCCACAACCAGGACCGGCCCGCCATAGACGCGGTAGGCTCCGACACAATCGGCCAGGCAGTCGGCACCCAGGGAGCGGGGGTCATCCAGTCTGATGTTCATACCGGTTCTGATTCCGGGGCCGACCACCACGGGTTCCACTTCGAAGAACTTGACCAGGCAGGCCTTGATGGGGTGCATGACCTCAGGGGCCACCGAGGAGATGATGGCATCGTCCACGTCCTCGGGCCGGTATCCTGCCATGGCCAGGAACTCGGTGAGGATGAGGCCGAACTCGTCGGACGTATGGTCCGTCCTGGTGGTCAGCCGGTAGGACCCCCTGACCTGGCCACCCTCCATGAAGCCGACCTCGATGTTCGTGTTGCCAATATCCACGGCCACCAGCATGCTTGTCTCCCTTGCCATCCGGTATGGTTCCTGAAAACGGGTGCCGACCCTTGGGGGACGGTTCACGCCCATTGCCTTGGTTCCATCTTAGGGGGCCGCCCGGGTGGACACCGCCGAAACCCGTCTCTGGTGGTCTCCGGGTCTATGCTGGATGAAGGTGATCGACCATTATGGCGGTCAACCGAATTCACGAGGGAACATAGGTATGAGACCAGATGAACCCGGCGTGCATGCCCCGGGCAGCGCGACCGAAGCAGGAAGAGGCCATGACCGGCCGGGCCCGAGGGCGGGTGCCGACGACCGGCCGGGCCCCAGCACCGACCCGACCCTGAATGAGGCCTATAGGCCCATGTCGTCCCGAGGCAACTCCTTGCCCTGGAAGCTGCTCAGCCTGACGCTGGCCCTGGCCCTGGTGGTTTCGCTCTGGACCGGCCACAGGGGAGGTCAGACGGACCGGACCCAGGGGGGTCTGGCCGGTTCAATCAGCATCGGACTGAAACTGCCGCCCGGCAACCTGGATATTCGCAACCAATCGGGAACCGCCCTGGACCAGTTGCTGATCGGAAACGTCTATGAGGGTCTTGTCGCCCGCGACTCAGACAACAAGGTGATCCCCGGCCTGGCCAAGGACTGGGAGGTCTCCGCTGACGGCTTGGAATACACCTTCCACCTGAACCGGGGGATGCGTTTCTCCAACGGACACCCCCTTGACGCGGCGGATGTGGTCTGGTCCCTCCGGGAACTGATGGACCGTCACTACCAGGGCAGCGAGATGCTCAGGAACTACCGGTCGATCGATCAGGTCGGTGCCACGACGGTCAGGCTGCGGTTGACCAGGCCATACCAGCACCTGCTCTGGGAGCTGAGCGGCCGTGCCGGGTTGGTCTTCGACCATCGCGCCAGCTACGACATGAAGACCCAGGCCCAGGGCTCGGGGCCCTACCTGGTCGAGACCTTCCGCCCCAACGACTCGGTCATCCTCAAGGCCGACCCCCACTACTGGGGGCCGAGGAAAGCTAAGACCGGAACCATTCGGATCCGCTACCTGGCCGATGACAACGCCGCCGTCAACGCCCTGCGCAGCGGGGATGTGCAGGTTTTGGCACCCATCACCGCCAACCTGGCCGGGCCCTTCCGGTCCGATCCCTCCTTCCATGTCCAGGCCGGGGATGATACGGACAAGTTCGTCCTGGCCATGAACGGCAAGGGGGGTGCGACATCGGACATCAGGGTGCGTCAGGCCATCCGGTACGCCATAGACCACAAGCAGCTGATCGCCTCCCGGGGCGGGGCCGACAAGGCCCTGGGGGGACCCATCCCTCCCCTGGACCCGGGATATGAGGACCTGACCGGCCTCTTCCCCCATGATCCGGGCAGGGCCCGTCGGCTCCTGGCCCAGGCGGGATATGGGCCGGGGCGTCCTCTGCGGTTGCGGCTGACCTATGCCAACACCTACGGGGCCGAGTTGGGGGACCAGCTGCGCTCGCAACTCAAGGCCGTGGGAATCGACCTGGACATCAGGATGGTCGAGTTCTCGGTCTGGCTTCAGGACGTCCATGCCAACAAGGATTACGACCTCTCCCTGGTCGACCACGGCGAAAGCCACGACTTCTACCAGTGGGCCACCCCCACCTACTACTACAACTACGACTCCGCCAAGGTGCGCCAGCTCTACGACCAGGCCATGGACACGGTCTCCCGGGAGCGCTCGCGGGACCTCTTGGCCAAGGCGGCCCGCCAGGTCAGCGAGGATGCGGCAGCCGACTGGCTCTTCAACTACCGGATCACCACGGCCTGGCACCAGGGACTGGAAGGGTTCCCGGTCAACCTGAACCAGTCCCTCCTGCCCCTGGCCGACCTGACCTACCGGAAGGCATGACCATGGCGCGATTCCTGCTCAGACGTCTGGCGCTTTTTATCCTGGCCCTGGTGGCGGTCTCCGTCCTGGTCTTCGCGGCCCTGCGCATCCTGCCGGGTGACGTGGCCTCGGTCATGGCCGGCCTGAACGCCCCACCCGAGCGGGTGACGGCCCTGCGGCAGCGGCTGGGGCTGGATCGTTCCTATCCACGGCAGTACCTGGACTGGGCCAATGGCCTGATGCATGGCGACCTGGGGCGGTCCCTCCTGACCGACCGTCCGGTCGCCGCCCAGGTGGGGGAGCGGGCCCAGGTCACCTTCCCCCTGATTCTGTGCGGTCTGGCCATCGCCCTGGTCCTGGGCATACCGCTGGGGTGTGCCTCGGCCCTGGCCCGGAGCCCGAGGATGCAGGCCTTCAGCCACATGGCCGCCATTGTGGGAGGCGCCGTTCCGGCCCTCTGGTCGGGGCTCCTCTTCATCATGCTCTTCTCCAAGGGGGCCGGTCTGATAGGCCTCCTGCCCTCACAGGGGTTCCCGGTCCAGGGCTGGGACCAACCCGGACAGGCCCTGCAGTCCCTCCTCCTGCCGGCCTTGTCGACAGGCATCATCGTGGGTGCCGGCATCATGCGGTACACCCGCTCCCTCTTGGGCGATATGCTCTCCTCGGGGTACGTGGACATGGGCATGGCCTGCGGGATGACCAGGACCCAGGCCGCCCTGCGCATCGGCCTGCGGGTGGCCTCCCCCCAACTGGTCTCCGTGGTGGGGCTGACCATGGCCGAGATGATCACCGGGGTCATGGTCAGTGAGAACCTCTTCGCCCTGCCGGGACTGGGATCCATGCTGATCGCCGATGTCGGCAACCGTGACCTCCTCGCTGTCCAGTCGGAGCTCCTTCTTCTGGCGGCCTTCTTCCTCCTCCTGGGACTTTTAGTGGATATTGTCCACAGATTGATTGATCCTCGCTTGCGCGACGGGACCAGGCGGGAGGTGGCGGCCTGATGAATCCTGGAGAACAAGGTGGTCGCCGCCTGGGGTCGAGACCCCCTCTTCCCGGTCGTTTGGGTTTCTGGGGGCGTACCCGGGTGGTGCTGGGCAGCATGTGGCACAGGGCCGCGGGGCGCTACTCGCTGATTGTCCTGGCGCTCTGGGTGCTGGTTTCGTTGGTTTCAAGGTTCTGGACCCCGGTCTCCATCTGGTCCACCGACGGTTACCAAATCTGGCAGACCCCCAGTCGCGGCCATCTTCTCGGTACGGACGGGACCGGGGCCGATATCCTCTCCTGGTTGATGGCAGGCTCCGCCACCAACCTGGTCATGTCCCTCCTGGCCGTCCTCCTGTCCGCGATTCTGGGGCTTGGCCTGGTCATGGCCATGGTCTCGCCACATGCCGGAATCTCCCAGACGGTCGTGGTTCTGGTTGATGCCCTGATCTCCCTGCCCACGGTTCTCCTGGCCCTGATTCTGGCGGTTCCCCTGGGGCCCAGCATGGCCGTCGTCATCGTTGCCTGCGGGTTCGGTTACGGACTCAACCTGGCCCGGATCGTACGGCCCCAGGCGCTCCTGGTGGCCGGGTCGGACTATGTGCAGTCGGCCCGACACAGCGGTGTCGGTGCCTTCAGGATCTTCTTCACCCATCTGGTGCCGAACATCATCCCGGTCCTGTGCGTCCAGCTTTCCATGTCGGCGGGCACCTCGGTCCTGGCCGAGTCGGGACTGACCTACCTGGGCGTGGGTGTCCCCTCGGGTCTGCCCTCCTGGGGGCATTCGTTGACCACCTCGGTCAAGTTCATCAACGTCTTCCCCCTGACCGTGCTCTGGCCCGGGCTGGTGGTCACCATGGTCGTGGTGGCCCTGAACCTTTTCGGAGATGCCCTGCGGGACGCCATCGACCCGGTCACCAATCCCGAACTCAGGGCCGCCGTTGCTGGTGCCGGTCGGGCGGTACCCCGGTCCAAGGGCATGGATGGTCCTGCTGATTCCGCTGGTTCCGCTCATTCGATCAGCCGTTGTGGCCTTACTGCTCATGCCGAATGCGCTGACCGCCCTGGCCCTGCCGACGGTGATGACCAGGCCAACGGCGACAACCGTTCCGTTCGGATGGATGCCGATCATCCCGGCCAAGGAGGCCGATCATGTCTTTGATGATTAACGACCTGACCATGTCCATCAATGGCCGCACCATCCTTGACGGGGTGAACCTCACTGTGGCGGATGGCCAACGGGTCGGTCTTATCGGCTCCTCAGGCTCGGGGAAGTCGATGATCGCCCGGAGTGTTCTGGGAACCGCACCGCTGACGGCCTCCATCTCCGGTTCCATCCTGGTCGACGGTCTTCAGATCGTCGGTTCGGATGACCGGTCCCTGGCGGACCTGCGCGGATCACGGATGGGCATGATCTTTCAGAACCCCTCCACGGCCCTGAACCCGGTACGGAAGGTCTACGACCAGATCGAGCTTCCCCTCCGTCATCATTACCGCCTGAACGCCGGGCAAAGACGACAGCGGGTCATGGAGATGTTGACGGAGGTCGGTTTGGATGGGAATCTGGCCACCTCGTACCCGCATGAGCTTTCCGGCGGCCAGCAGCAGCGGGTGGCCATCGCCACGGCCCTGGTCGCCAAACCCAGGCTGATTCTGGCGGACGAGCCGACCACGGCCCTGGATGCCATCACCCAGCGGCAGATCGTGGACCTCCTGGTCTCCCTGGTCGATAACAGCGGCGCCTCCCTCCTCTTCATCACCCATGACTTCTCCGTCCTGGCCAGGGTCGCTGATTACTGTTACGTCCTCGATGCCGGGCGGGTTGTCGAAGAGGGGGGGAGGCAGAGCATCCTGCGTGATCCCTCCAGCACCCAGGGCAGGACCCTGGTCAGGGCCGCCAGGGAACTGACCTTGAGCGCAGAGGGGCAGGACCCTGGCGATGATGGCACAGAATGGGTGCAGGGCGCTCAGCCCGAATCGGAACTTGGCCGGGATGGGGAGAGCCATGGGCGTGACTGAAGGAGTGGCGACGTCGGACATGGCCGACCCTGTGCTTGCGGGCCCCATGGATGGAGGCCGCGCTCATGCCGAGCCGATCCTGGTTGGGAGGGGATTGACCAAGGTCTACCCAGGAAGGGGTCGGGACGCGGATCGGAAAGCGGCGGTTGAGGAAGTTGACCTGGCCCTCTTCGCGGGGGAGTGCCTGGCGATCATCGGATCATCCGGTTCCGGGAAGACCACCCTTTCCCGTCTGCTTCTGGGGCAGTTGAGACCGGATGCCGGAGAGTTGTCATACCGGGGTGTGCCCGTCCTGCCCGGGTCATCCGCAGCCAGATCCCTGACCAGGGACTCCGCCCTGGTCTTTCAGAATCCCTTCACCTCGCTTGACCCCAGATGGACCATCGGCCGGTCGATTGCCGAACCGCTTCTGGCCGCGAGGAGGAGGGATGCCGGGCATGGTTGGCACCGGCACCGGGATGAAGGAGACCTGGCCGATGGTGTGGCCGGGATGCTGAACCGGGTTCACTTGGACCCCGCCCGGGTCATGGCGGCTTACCCGTCGGATCTGTCAGGCGGCCAGGCCCAGCGTGCCGCCATAGCCAGGGCGCTGATCGTGCAGCCTCGAATCCTCCTGGCCGATGAGCCCATGAGCGCCATCGACGTCTCCGCCAGGGTGGGAATTCTCCATACCCTTCAATCCATCATGGCTGAATCCAGGCAGCAGACCGATTCGGCCGGTGGCATGGCCATGGTTATCGTCTCCCATGACCTGGGCGTAGTGCAGCACGTAGCGGACCGGGTCCTGGTGCTCGATCAGGGGAAGGTCGTGGAGACGGGGCCGGTGCGGGCCATTCTCAACCATCCCAGAGAATCCTATACCAGGCAGCTGCTGGCGGCAGCGACCCTGTAGCTGATACGGCCTTGCCTGATTCCAGGTTCGTCTGAATCTGATCAGGGCCTTCCCGGCAGTCCGTCCAGTGGAATCGAATTCGGCACTGCCGGAAGGGGATGGTGTACGGACGGAATTCAGATTCGGCTTGATGGATGGGACCCCGAGTCCTGCACTGTTGGTCAGTTACTCAAGTAACTAAGAGGTACAGAGTGGTGAGATACACAACCGGCGTTTCGGATGCAGGTGTCCGAGAGACCGGACCCAGGCAGACAAGGCGGTCAAGCGATGGCAATCGACATCCATGACGGTGGCGGATCGACTGACCGAAGCCATAGCCGAGGGTCTGATCGTCGAGGGTGAGCGGGTGCCCAGCACCACGGGAATCGCGACCGCCTACCAGATCAATCCGGCCACGGTCCTCAAGGGGATGAACCTGCTGGCCGGCCGTGGTTTGGAGAAGTGGCGTGGTCTGGGCATGTTCGCCACCGACGGTGCCGGGCGGCGGATTCGTGATCAGTGCAGGAAGGAACTCCTGGCAGGGAGGTTCCAGGACCTGGTCGAAGAGGCCAAGGCCCTGGGCGTATCCCGTAAAAATCGTGCAGCCATCATGGAAACGGTCTGTCAACGAGTCTGGTTTCCAAATGGACGACACATGCTGTGGTCTGAAGGCCCTGGATGAGATATCGCTCTGCTTTGAACCGGGCATCATCTATGGGCTCTTCGGGAGGGGCGGGGCCCGCGAATCCACCATCTGCAATCTGATAAGAGGCAGGATACTCCCCGGCAAGGGTCTGATCCGGCTGGACGGGAGCAATCCGGTAGACGACTCACCGGACGTCCGCGAGATGTGGACGTCTTCCTGTACGAGGCCAATCCGTCCTTGCGGAGTCGGCAACGCATCGGCGATCGGGTGCGCGTCAGCATCGGGGTCCGGTGCCCGAAGAGCAGCCCAGGGGACTTATAGTCGCGCCTATGGATCTGCAGACGTGCTTCGTTCAGGTTACGGAAGGTGCGGCACGACGAAGATCAGACAGGTAATGAGGATCGGAACCGAATCCGGGCCGGGGGTTTCTGTGATGGGGTCGGGGCCGGTTGGGTACCTGACCAGGGTCAGGGATTTCTGCCGCAGGCAGGTCAGACCGGCATGGATCCAGAGGTGCAGACGATTCCGCGGCCGGTGGTTTTCCTGGTCCGGCCTCTTCGTCATGGGAATGTTCGGCCTCATCCACCCGTGTGTCGGTTTCACCGGTCTGCTCACTGACCTGCCTCTTCTGATCGTGGCCTTCGTCTGTGCCCCGATGGCCTTCCGTTCACCGATCTCCAACGCCGTGACCCGTTCCACAACCACCTGACCCCAGATCATTCGCAATCGTTCCATGGCATTCACAACCACCTCCCATGGATGATTCATGGGGCTATGTCACCATTTGCTTAATCCGTCCCAGCCGGTCCCCACCCTGGTCCTGACTGTCGCATATGTCCTGGCCGGTCACCGGCTTATCAGCCGCAGGCAGCTGCCGACACTGCAGGGTATCACCTCCTGATTCGGCCAGAAGCCCGCCGATGATCGACCACATGGTAATTTCACCCACTGCGTCACTTCCGGTCAGGCAATAGACTGGGAATCATGGTGGACATCGAGGATGCAGGGCTGGCGCTGAAGCGGTATTTCGGGTATGGGGCCTTCCGGCCTGGTCAGGAGGATCTGGTCAAGGCCGTCCTGGGAGGGCGGGACTGCCTGGGTGTCATGCCCACTGGAGCAGGCAAGTCCATCTGCTATCAGATTCCCGCCACCCTCCTGGACGGTCTGACCATCGTTATTTCGCCCCTGGTTTCCTTGATGAAGGACCAGGTGGATGGGTTGGAGGATGCCGGCATCCAGGCCTCTTTCGTCAACTCGACCCAGGACATGGATGAGCAGGCTCTGTCCCTTGCACAGGCGGCCCAGGGGCGGAGCAAGATCCTGTACGTGGCTCCTGAACGCCTGGATGCCCCCAGGTTCAGGGACTTTGCCCAGCGGACGCGAATCTCCCTCCTGGCTGTGGACGAGGCCCACTGCGTATCCCAGTGGGGGCAGGACTTCCGCCCCTCCTACCTGGGCATCGGCGACTTCATCAGGTCCCTGCCGGAGCGGCCCGTCGTGGCGGCCTTCACCGCCACGGCCACGGAGAAGGTCCGTCGTGACATCGTGTACATGCTGGGACTGAACGATCCTTATGTGGCCGTGACCGGTTTCGACAGACCCAACCTCTTCTTCGATGTGATCAAGCTGGAGACCAAGGACAAGAACCGCTGGGTGGCCCGGTACGCCTTGAAACACCAGGATGACTCGGGCATCGTCTACTGCGCCACCCGCAAGGAGACCGAGGCCCTGGCCGATGACCTGACCAAGGTCGGGGTCAGTGCCGTCAGCTACCACGCCGGTATGGATGCCCAGGCCCGGGAGCGGGCGCAGCGGGACTTCGTCAACGACAAGGTGCAGGTGGTTGTAGCCACCAATGCCTTCGGCATGGGCATCGACAAGTCCAATGTGCGGTATGTGATCCACCACAACATGCCCGAGAGCATCGAGGCTTACTACCAGGAGGCTGGCAGGGCAGGTCGTGACGGGGAGCCGGCCCGGTGTTCCTTGCTCTGGAACGAGAGCGACATCGTTACGCGCCGACGCCTCCTCGATATGGACAACGGCAACGAACGGTTGACCGGTGATCAGGCGGAGGCGGTCAGGGCCGAGCATCGGCGTCTGCTCAATGTCATGATCGGCTACTGCCGGACCACCGGCTGTCTTCACCGGTACATGCTGCGTTACTTCGGCGAAGAGGTCGATCAGGCCGCCGCCGGTCTTTCGCCTGCCGAAGCCGGCAAGGGCGAGTCCATCCCGGTCGGGCACCATGACATGAACAAGGAGGGGAAGGGCGAGGGTGATGACCATGTCGGCTGCCGGAACTGTTCCAATTGTCTGAGCACGTTCGAGACCATCGATGTGAGTGAAGTGGCCCGTGCCATCAGCCGGTGCGTGCATGACGTGAACCAGGGGTTCGGCTCCGGGAAGATCGCCCAGATCCTCAGGGGCTCACGATCACAGGATCTCCTGCGGCGCGGTCTGGACCGTTGCCCCAGTTACGGTTCCCTCTCCGATATTCCCGAGGCGCGAATTCGCGATGTGCTCAACCAGCTGGCCTCGGACGGGTACCTGTCCATCACCGAGGGGCGACTCCCCATGGTCCATTTCGGGCCCAAGGCCGCCCAGACGGTCAGTCCGGACTTCCACTATGAGATCAAGCGGGTGGAACGGCCACGGGCCCTTGTCGCCGTGGAGGACCAGGCTTCCGGCAAGGTCTATGGGGGCGCAGCCTCTTCGGTGGCGGAGGAGGACGGCCTCGACCAGGCCGGTGCCAGTGAGGCCGGCCCAGAGGATGAGGAACTCTTCCAGAAGTTGCGCGATCTGCGAACCAGCATCGCACGCGAGATCGGCAAACCCCCCTACATCGTCTTCTCCGACAAGACCCTACGCGATATGTGCCGGCTCCGCCCCACCGACGACTCCACCTTCCTGGCCGTCAACGGGGTGGGGCAGCACAAGCTGGAGCAGTACGGGACCCGGTTCATGGAGGTCGTCGCCGGGTTCTCCTCCAAGAGCGGCACCGAAGCTCAGGAGGGGTAAGCGTCTGCGTGGCCGGGCCGGGTCAGATAGGCCGGTCGGCCTACCATGAGACATACATGACTTCGTCAGGGTCGCCTTACACCCAGGGCGCCCGGTAGGAAAGGAAACGAACATGGCAGACAAGCCCGTAGTCGAAAGCTTCGAACTGGATCACACCAAGGTCAAGGCCCCGTATGTCCGTCTGATTGACGAGGAGGAGGGCCCCAAGGGCGACATCATCTCCAACTATGATCTGCGCCTGGTCCAGCCCAACGAGAACGCCATCCCCACGGGTGGCCTACACACCATCGAGCACACCATCGCCGTCCTTCTCCGCGAGCGCATCCCGGGCTACATCGACTGCTCGCCCTTCGGTTGCCGTACAGGTTTCCACCTCCTGACCTGGGGCCGCCACTCCACCGAGGAAGTCGCCAAGGCCCTGAAGGAGTCCCTGGAGTTCATCGCCGAGAAGGCCACCTGGGACGATGTGCCCGGTACCGAGATCACCTCCTGCGGCAACTACCGCGACCACTCCCTCTTCTCCGCCAAGCAGTGGAGCCGCGACATCGTCGACGCCGGCATCAGCTCCGACCCTTACGAGCGCAAGCTGGTCTGATTCCCTCGTGGACTTGTGGTGGAGAGCCCGGAACGGTCAATCGTTCCGGGCTCATTCGTGTTGGCGCCAACCGAAATGCGGCTATGAGGAAGATGCCACTTCCCTGGTGTGTTGCGTTGATGGAAACCTCCCTGGACGTATCGGGCAGGGGGGCGCTATCCGGGTTCCCGCGCGGATGAAAGGAACACACAATAGCCCGATCTATTCCCCGATTCGCTCAATGCGTAGTCCCTTCCGCCTGACCTGCCATTGGTTACACTCGTACTTCGGCAATCGCAAGGGGTGCGGAAACCCCCTGCCTCTCAGGTCAGGAAAGAGGTGCCAAGAGTGCGCAGGTACGAGATGGAAACGGCACGTTGGATTCGTCATGCCACCATGGATGATTTCGAGGCCATCATGTCGGTCTATGCCTATGCCCGGAAGAAGATGGCCGAGACGGGCAACCCGCGTCAGTGGGGCGACAAGTATCCGCTGCCCGAACGTATCCAGGCGGACATCGAGGGCGGTCACACCCTGCTCCTGGTGGACGATGCGGCGGCCGCGGCCAATCCGCCCCGGGATCCCGACTATCCGGAGCCTGAACTGGACGAGCACCGCGGCGAACATGAGCGCATCATCGGTGTCTTCGCCCTCTTCCACGACGATGACCCGGACTACCGGGTCATCGATGGTGCCTGGCTCGACGACCAGCCCTATACCACCATCCACCGGGTGGCCTCCTCCGGTCTGGCCCGGCATGCAGCCAGTGACCTCCTGAACTGGAGCATGCGTCATTTCGAGAATGTCCGTGCCGATACCGGATTGAAGAACTACGCCATGCAGCACATCCTGGAGACCCATGGATTCACCAGGTGCGGCAACATCATCATGCCGCAGAACAAGGATATCGACCCGGTGAGGGTGGCCTACCAGCATCACGACAGCCTGGGGAGCTCCGTCGGTAAGGTCGGGTCCACGGTCAGGCAGCTGGTGGCCGTGTGACTGTGGCCATGTGCTGATGGCCGCATGAAACGATGACCGTAAGGACTGCCGACAATCTGAACCAGGGATGGGCCGCTGGTTTGGCCTCCTGGATGGTTCGTCGATCGATTTCTTCAGTGCAAGGTGCCGGTATGGTCACGGTTGGACCATGCCGGTGTTTTTTGACTCCGGTCTGTCGCACAATGGTTCCATGAGTTTGAATGCAGCACCCTCCTGGGAATTCTCCTCGGCCAGCGGCCGTGACAATTATGAGAAGGCCCTGGAGGATTATCCAGGACAGGCCATTGTCGATCTGGCGGCCCTCAAGGGCAATATGGAGGAGATGGTCAGACGTGTGGGCGAATCCGGGTCCGGCGCCCAGGTCATGGGTGTGGTCAAGGCGGATGCCTATGGTCATGGTCTGATTCCCGCCGCCCTTGCCGCGCTCGCCGGAGGTGCCACATGGTTGGGTACGGCCCAGCCCCGGGAGGCCCTGCGCTTGCGCAGGGAGGGCATCGGGCCGGACCGGTGCCGGATACTGACCTGGATCTACAACGTCGACAAGGCACCCCTGGATGACCTGATTCGTGCCGATATTGACCTGGCGGTCGGATCCCTCCATATCGTCGACCGGGTGGGGGAGGCCGCCAGGCGAGTCGGTGTGCCCGCCAGGGTCCATGTCAAGGTGGACACGGGTTTCGGTCGCAACGGGTTCACGCCTCAGTCCTTCGATTCCGCTCTGGATGTGCTCGGTCCCCTGGCTGCGGAGGGGACTTTGGATGTGGTCGGGCTCTTCAGCCACCTGGCGGTGGCGGACATGCCCGATGTTCCCGATTTCGTGGCCTCGACCGATGCTCAGATCGCCTGCTTCGAGGATTTCGACCGCCGGATGACCGACGCAGGCATGAAGCCAAGGATCCGTCACCTGGCCAACACCGCTGCCACTCTGAACCGTCCCGAGATTCACTATGAACTGACCCGTCCCGGGATCGCCCTGTACGGGTACGAGCCGGATCCCTCCATGGGCCGGTCCGCCGACTACGGGCTGACGCCCGCCATGACCCTCCAGGCCCAGCTGAGCACGGTCAAGGACCTGGAGGCCGGTCACGGCATCTCCTACGGTCGCACCTACCTGACCAGTGCCGATACCTCCACGGCCATCATGCCCTTGGGCTACGCGGATGGCATCCACAGATCGGCATCCGGGTTCGATGCCCAGGGCTCCACCGGAACCACCCACCGTGGGGGTCCTGTCCGCCTGATGACCAAACAGGGTCCGCGCCTGGTCCGTGTATCCGGCCGGGTCTGCATGGACCAGTGCATCCTGGATCTGGAGGGGAAGGCCTCGACCATGGGCGTTCAGGAGGGTGATACCGTGGTCCTCTTCGGTCCCGGTCGTGGTGAAGGCTTCTGCGAGCCCACGGCCGATGACTGGGCCAGGGCCGCCGGAACCATCAGCTATGAGATCTTCACCTGTCTGCGTAACCGGATACCCAGGCTCTACCTGCATGTCCCGGAGGTCATCAACCCTGAGGACATGCACCTCCTTGACCCGGCCTCCATTCTCTGA
>NZ_CALYOY010000037.1 GCF_945269915.1 uncultured Bifidobacterium sp.
GTTTTCGGGTTTCCGCAAGGAAACCTTTTTTCATATGGTTTTCCTTGTGTTTCCAACGGTTGACGGGTACTCCGGCGGGTGCCGGTGTCTTGTCAGGATGGTCCAGGACCGTCCGGGATAACCCAGAGCTAGGTTACACGCCCGGGCTGAGGGGTTCAGATTCATATGGCCGCATGGCAATCGGAATTCGGTAGTCATCCATCTCGGATGGCCGGTCTGTCGGAACCAGAATCGTGCAAACCAGGCTCAGACTGGTGACACCTTAGCAAGGAAACTCTTCTTGCCATTCCTCTGCTACGTGCGTTTCTGCGATTCCATCTATCCGGTTACGGCTGCTCTCCTCGATCGCACTGGTCAATTGAGCAAGGTGGTTATCCGATAACAGCGATGGGTCCTGGACCATCTTTTTAAGCAACTGCTCTGGTTCTTTGGTCGGATATCGTGATACGAGCGCAGGAACCTCATCGACATCACCAACGTCAACAATGTCTGCGTTATTGATGACTCTGATCTGTCCGTCTCGATACACCTCAGCAGCTAATATCGCCAAATAGAGGGCTTGAGCTTCTTCACTCGACTTCTTCTGCCGCTTTATGCTCAATGCGGTACCAGTTCCTACCCCTGCCCACTATCTGTATCTTCATGCTCAGAAGAAGATAGGGACTGATGATCCCGCTGTTCATACGTGTGCGAAGTCGAGCCCATTTTGCACAAACGAACGGCTTCCCTTTGTCTCCCCACCGCTCCGTGAGACAAGGAAAAACGAGTCCCACAACAGCCGCGGCCGCTATTGCAGAGATTCCCGCAAAAGCGTCTGGTTTATAGACGATGTACGGCAATCTTCTGTCGAAATATACTGATCCGCAGTAGCATCGCTGACTCTGAACCATCCTCTTCATCAGACATAAACCCAGCACTCTCTTGCAAGCTCCCATCAGCGCCAAAAGAGTCGAATGTAAGTAAACCGACCTCGCGGTTAAATCCCGGTCTTAAAGACGAATCGCCCCATTCCATGGCACCATCAATTATCGGCATAGGGCAATATTGTTCTTGGGCTTCTCGCTTCCTCAGCTTTGCAAAACTCGTTACAACTATGGATTCCCCCTGATGTTCAAAATCATGTAAAGTGCACCAAATTACAGACCTCTACCAAACGCTGCAAGCAAACCCCACCCCAGAATTCACACAGCAGTTCTCAATCCAATGTTAGATTTTGTGAGGTATGTCATAGGACAGTATGCTCTTAATCACACTGATTTCAATGGGTCGCGGAGAATCTCGGCAATATCATGAACATGTAAGCACACAAAACCGAACATGGGATGTGAAGATAGATGTCGAAGATAAATGCCGCCGACAAGATGGTCAAGGTCATGGAGGCCTGGGGAATTGACAACGTCTATGGGCTGCCAGGGGACTCGGTCGATACCACGGTCGAGGCGCTCTACCGCGAGCGCGACAAGGTCAAGTTCACCCAGGTCAGGCATGAGGAAGTGGCGGCCCTGTCTGCTGCGGCCCATGCCAAGCTGACCGGGAGGGTGGGCGTCTGCCTATCCATCGGTGGCCCCGGGGCCATCCATATGCTCAACGGACTCTACGATGCCAAGATGGACCATGTGCCCGTGGTGGCCATCCTCGGTCAGATCCAGTCCCACCTGCTCAACACCGGATACTTCCAAGAGGTCGATACACCCAAGCTCTTCGATGACGTGGCGGTCTACAACAAGCTGGTCACCAGCCCCGAAACCCTGCCCGCCATCATGGATGAGGCCATCCGCATGGCCTACCTCCACCAGGGTGTGGCCGTCCTGACCATCCCCGACGACGTGCCCGACCATAAGATCGAGGACTCCTTCAGGCCCACTGCCGACCAGTACCATCCCAGCCGGCCGCAGATCAACGATGCCGACATCGACAAGGCCCTGGCCATGATCGCCAAGGCCGAGAAGCCCGTCGTCTTCTTCGGGGTCGGTGCCAAGGGTGCCCGGACCGAGGCCAAGGAGTTCGTGGAGAAGTACTCCATCCCATTCATCCAGACCATGCCGGCCAAGGGAATCATCGACGACAGCCACCCCAACGCCTTGGGCCAGGTGGGCAAGTTGGGCACCAAGCCGGCCTATGAGGCCATGTTCGATGCCGACCTCCTGATCCTGGTGGGCACCGACTATCCCTACGCTCCTTATATCAACCACAGGATCCCGGCCATCCAGATAGACCTGGAGGCCACCAGGATCGGTCACCGCCACAACATCGACCTGGGCATCGTGGCCGATGCCAAGTCGGCCCTGGCCCTGCTGAACAAGCGCGGCCAGGCAGTGCCCGAACGCCCCTTCCTGGCCGCCTGCAGGAAGAACATGCAGACCTGGCGCAAGTGGATGGATGACGTGGTCACCAAGTCCCACACCGGGGTCCTGCCCTCGCGCACCTTCCGCAAGATGAGCGAGGTAGCCCCCGACAATACGGTCTGGTCCATCGACGTGGGCACCTCGACCTCCTTCGGCGCCCGGTTCATCGACGTCAAGGACACCCAGAAGTACATCATCTCGGCCTGGCTGGGCACCATGGGCTGCGCCCTGCCCGGGGCGATCGCCTCGAAAACCGATATGCCGGACCGGCCCGTCTACGCGGTCTGCGGGGACGGGGCCTTCGCCATGGTCATGCAGGACTTCGTCACTGCGGTCAAGTACCAGCTGCCCATGGTGGTCGTGGTTCTCAACAACCACCTCCTGGCCTTCATCGAGTACGAACAGCAGTCCGTGGGCCAGCAGAACTACGGCATCGACCTGGCCGACATCGATTTCGCCAAGTTCGCCGAGGCCTGCGGCGGCATCGGCGTCAACGTCTCGACCGACGAGGAATTCGACCAGGCCATCGAAAAGTACAGGAACCCCGACCGGCCGGTCCTGATCAACGTGGCCGCCTACGACGAGGCCCCCCTGCCCGGCAAGATCGTCTGGGACGAGGCCCAGGGCTACATGCGGTTCGGATTCGACTACTTCAAGGGGAGGTTCCAGATCCCCAAGATGCCACCGCTGCGCGAGATCATGCGCCAGTTCCTCTGATCAGTTCAGGTTCCATCCGATCAGGCCAAAGCCGAATCGATTGCGCCAGGCCCAACCAGGCCGGCCGGGACCTGTCGGAAGGACACCGCCGGCCTGGTTCAGTCGGAGAGCAGCCTGCCCTCCCCGAGGGTCATCAGTCTCCCCGTATGGGCCAGGACCGATGGTCGATGGGAGACGATCAGATAGGCCCGTTCTCCCTGCTGGTCTATCAGGGATCGCAGGACCTTTCCCTCCAGAAGGGCATCCATGTTGCTGGTGGGCTCATCCAGGAGCAGGAGGGATGCCTCACTGAGGAAGGCACGGGCCAGGGCCACCCGTTGCTTCTGCCCCTCGGACAGCTCCGAACCATGGCCGGTCAACACCTGATCGAGACCCTTGGGCAACTTGGCGATCAGGTCATCCAGACAGGCCTGACTGGCGGCCCGCTCTATCTCCTCCCTGGTGGCGGAGGGCCTGGCCAGGGCGATGTTGTCGGCCAGGGTCTCGCTGAAAACGTAGGCGTCCTGGCTGACCAGGGTCTGCCGGGCCCGCAGGTCCGCGGTTCGGATCCTCTCGATGGGCAGTTCCGAAACCGTCAGGTCCCCGGCATCCCTGTCACGGAAACGCATCAGCAGGTCGATCAGGGTGGTTTTACCTGCCCCGTTCTCCCCCTGTATTCCGATCAGGTCGCCCGGCCTGATGTCCAGGTTCAGATCGCGCAGCACCTGCACCGGACCCTGACCCGTCGATTCCTCACCGCGGTCAGGCTCATAGGCGAAGGAGAGACCCTGGGCGTGAGTACCCGTGTACTCCTCAAGGCTGAGTCCGTCGACCACCTCTTCGACCGCGGGTTCCTCGTCCATAATGCCGAAGATCCGACGGGCGGCAGCCAGGGTGGGTTGAAGGCCGGCCCCCAGCCTGGCAACGGGAATCAATGGGCCGAATGAACTCAGGAAACCGACCAGGCCAATCAGGGCGGGGGTCATGCCGATTGTTCCCCGGCCACCCAGGAAGCAGACAAGCAGGGTGAAGACCGCCATGCAGACCAGGGTGACCACCTGGGTGGCCAGATCGTTGTAGAGAGTGTTGCGCGAGGTTTTGCGACGCGCGTCCAGCATGGAATCGGTGGCCGAGTCCAGATTCCTCCTGACCTGGCCGGCCGCCCCGAGCCCCACCAGTTCCCGGCGCCCATCAAGGGTCTCCAGGAGGAGGGATCGCAACCGCCCCTGGGCGATGCGCTCCGCCATGGCCACCCGGAAGGTCGGGGAGGCGCTGGCCAGGGGGATGAGCAGACCGACAACCAGGTAGGAGACCAGGGCCGCCAACCCCATCCAGGGCGATAGGGCAGTCAGGAGGATCAGGTTGAGCAGGGAGGTCAGCAGGGCTATGACGATAGGTGAAAGGGTGTGGGCGTAGAAGATCTCCAGCAGCTCGATGTCGTCGGTCAGAACGGTGACCATGTCGCCCCGTCCGCGCCTGGCCAGTTTGGCGGGTGCCAGTGTGCGCATCTTGTCGAAGACCGTGGTCCGGATATCCCTGAGAACGCTGAAGGCCATCTCATGGTTGTAGTACTGCTCCCCATAGGCCATGACGCCCTTGAGCAGGGCGACCACCACGGCCACCGCAGCCCAAAGGCCCCAGGTTTCGGTCAGCCGTCCCTGCCCGCCGCTCAGCCCTATCAGGGCGGCGGTGGATGCCATGATGCACCAGACCGTGCACAGGTGCCCCAGGGAGCCACACCCTATGGCCCTGGCCTCCGTTCCGGCCAGGGGGCGCATCAGACCGGCCATCCGCCGCATGATGGCAAGACTGCTTCCCTCAGCCAGGGGACCCGCACCTTCGCACCCCGCCGAAGCATGGACCGCCTCATTGACCTGCTTCCCGTCCGCTGCCGTCACCGTTCGACCTCCGGGTCCTCGTATCGTTCCTGTTCTTCCCACTGGGCCGCAAACAGGCCCTTGGCGTTCATGAGCTCGTCGAAGGTTCCGCCTTCCACAAGCCGCCCCCCGTCCAGGAGCAGTATCCGATCGGCCTTGCGCACTCCGGCCAGCCGATGGGTGATGGTGATGACCAGGGCCTGCCGGCCGAGGCCATCCATCAGGTCGGCCAGGGCGGCATCATGCTCCCGATCGACAGCACTGGTGGCCTCATCAAAGATGTAGACCCCGGATCGCCTCAGGAGGCCCCGGGCGATGGACAGCCTCTGCCTCTGCCCGCCGGAGAGGTTGGCGCCGGCCTGGTCCACGGGCGCATCCAACCCACCCGGTCTGTCCAGAAGGTCTATTAGATCAACCTTCTCCAGGGCACTCCTGAGGTCTTCCTCGCCGTATCCGACTCCGGCCGGGTCCAGATTGCTCCTGATGGTCCCGGTGAAGATATGGTCGGTACCTCTGACCACGGTTCCGGAACCTATCATGGTCTCCGCGGACAGGTCCTCCAGTTCGCGGCCCCGGAAGGTAAGGCCCCCCTGATACCCCTGCAACTGTCCGCAGAGGATGGATGCCAGGGTGCTCTTGCCGGATCCTGAAGCTCCGACGATGCCGATATGCCCGCGTTCGGGCAGGTCGAAGGTCAGATCGGTCAGGGCCCTGTACCCATCGGGATAGGAGAACTCCAGGTCGCGGGCGGCCACTCCGCCCTGGGGATCCGGCCAGAGCCCGTCGGCCGGGGCCGGAAGCGAGGTCGCGGCCGAGGATGATGAACCATCCGCACCGTCCCGCCCCGACTCCTGCCGTTCCTGACGAACGGCGGCTATGGCCTTGCCCTGCCGGGCGGCGACCACGGCCGAATGGGCCAGGTAGGTCAGCCTGTGCTCGGCGGCGAAGAGCCTGGATCCAATCGCCACGACCAGGATGGCCGGCAGCAGCCGGGTACGGGGCTGGGACCCATGAACCAGAATCGTCAGGACAGCAGCCAGGATGACCGTGAGATGCACGACCATGTCGGCGTTGATCAGGCTGCGCAGCTGGCCACCCAGGACGGCCATGGTCTGCTTGCGGAATCCTTCGGAGTCCTCGGCCAGCCGATCGGCCTCGGCCTGGTCGGCGTGGAAGATCTTCAGGGTGTCCAGACCGCGCAGGGACTCTTCAAAATGGACCCCGACCTTGTCGTACTTACGCAGGTGGGCCGTCTGGACCTTGGCATTGCGCTTGCTGCCGATCCGCATGGTCGCCGGCATGATCAACATCCCGCACAGGATGGTCATGGCTGCCACCGGGCTGACCGGAAGGAGCACCAACAGGGCAACCGGCATCATCAGAACCGCTTGGAAGAGCATGGGCAGGAAACCCGTGAAGTAGGAGGTCACCCGCTTGACACCCTCGGTGGAGAGCATGGCCAGGCTCTGATGGGACTCCTTGCCTTCGGTGTATCGGCGCCCCCCATCGAACATGGACAGGTAGAGATCCCGGGAGAGGGCCGTATCCATGGAGCTTGCCAGGGATGTGGACAGGCGGCTGGAAGCCAGCAGGCACAATCCCCTGACCATGATGAGGACCAGCAGGCTCAGCCCCAGACGGGTCGGGTCCGCCACGAAGGGAGACAAGAGCCCGGGGACAGGCAGACCCCACAGGGACCCCAGGGCGAAGACCGACACGGCCGCAACCAGTATCTCCGCCAAGGCGCCAAGGGTCTGGAGGAAACCCAACAGGAGGCTGCCGGTCAGACTCGCACCGGGCAGATGCAGGAGTTCCTTGTTGATCATGCTTCTTTCCGCCTACCGTTCTTCATTCCGTCGTTTGTGTGGTGAAGACTAGCAAATCGTCATCAGACTCGGCAATACCCTCGATATGGAAATACTGCGTAGAAGCGTCCCCTCGTACCCTCGTTATGGGATCCGCATGCCGTTGCAGAAATATCTTCACAAAAAGTTCATTGCCAAATTGATAATTATTCCTTTAGACTCATCCCCATCCCCATGATCGACCGGGATGGACTCGGGTCGGACTGCTCAGGGCGGGCCAAGACGCACGAAACCCGGCTTTTCCGACCGAAGTACCGATAAGATGCCCTGGACGGTCCGGATGCCCTATTCGACAGATCAGACGATCGCCATCCGAAGTCCGGATGGAAGCAAGGACCAGACATGAACTCACTCAAGGCCAAGGACCTCATCAACATCGGCATTTACAGCGCCCTCTACTTTGTCTGTATGGCCCTGGCGACCTTCCTGACAGGTTTCGTGACCGGCCTGATCCTGCCTGGCTTCTCTTCGCTGTTCGTTCCCGGCATCGTCGCCCTGGTGGCCGGCCCTGTGTATATGCTCCTGACCGACAGGGTTCCCCGGTTCGGCGCCATCACGATCATGGGCTTGCTCATGGGCCTCTTCTTCCTGGTCTCCGGACACTTCGCCCTTTCCTTCATTCCCTATGTGGCCTGCGGCTTCCTGGCCGACGTCCTGCAGACGATCGTGGGCAAGGCCCGGTCCAATGGTCTGCGGTACCTGAGCTACCTGATTTTCGCCTTTGGCAGCACCGGACCCGTCATGCCGCTCTGGTTCATGAAGAACGCCTACGTGGCCAGCCTGACCCGGAAGGGCAAGAGCCAGGCCTACATCGACGGTGTCTTCGCCCATATCAGCGGCCCCACCCTGATCGTCTGCGTCTCCGTAACCATCGTCGGGGCCCTCCTCGGAGCCTGGACCGGCACCATGATCGTCAACCGTCACTTCGCGAGGACCCCAGCCGAGGCATGAGCAGGATATCGGTCTACACCAAGTTCTTCCTGATTGTCTTCGCCAACGGGTTGCTCTTCTTCACCCTGCCCGATCCCCTGGTCCTGGCCATCACCCTCTACTTCTGCAGTTTCCAGTTCGTGGATGGGCGAATCGAACGAGGTTGGCACTGGGTTTGCATCACCGCGGTGTTCGCGGTTGGCACCTACCTGGCCTACCTGACCCCTGATAATCTCATAGGCCATTATGTGCTCTTCTTTTTCGTGGGCCTGGGCAAGCTCCTGCCCGTAGTGGTCGTGGGGGCTTACATATCAGGGACCACCAAGGTGTCCGAACTGATCTGCACCCTGCGGCGCCTGCATGTGCCCCAGTGGATCGTCATCCCCCTCAGTGTCCTCTTCCGGTTCTTCCCCACCATCCGCAACGACTACCGGCAGATCAGGATGGCCATGAAGTTCAGGGGGATCGCCACCACCACCGGCGACATGTTCCGGCATCCCGTCAGGACCATGGAGTTCATCTACGTCCCCCTCCTCAACAACGCCACCAATGTCGCCACGGACCTGGCCTCGGCCTCGCTGACCAGGGGACTGACCGACCCAGGACCGAAGACCTCCCTGATACAGGTACGATTCACCCTGCTCGATGCCTCCATGTGTCTCATGGGACTGATCCTGATGGGAGGTGCCCTCTATGTTGTCATGTGACCAGGTGACCTTCACCTATGAGGAGGCGGGCCGTCCTTCGATCCGGGAGGTGAACGCCCGGGCCGACAGGGGAACCCTGCTGGTCGTGACCGGCAAGAGCGGATGCGGCAAGACCACCCTCTCGCGAATCATCAACGGCCTGGTTCCCGAACTGTACGAGGGAAGGCTGGAGGGGCACTGCCTCCTGGAGGGAGAGGAGACGACCTCACAGCCCATCCATCTGCTCTCCAGACGTGTCGGCTCCGTCTTCCAAAACCCCAAGACCCAGTTTTTCACCACCGACGTCCGCAGTGAACTGGCCTTCCCCCTGGAGAACATGGGTGTGGATCGAGAGGGGATCCGCGAGCGCCTGGACCAGGTGAGCGAACTCTTCGGAATCGGCCACCTGCTGGACCGCAGCATGTTCGCCTTATCAGGAGGAGAAAAGCAGACGGTCGCCATAGCCTCCTCCTGCATGGCCGATCCCGACCTGCTCCTCCTGGATGAGCCCTCCAGCAACCTGGACGTGGAGGCCATCGAGGCCCTGCGGGCAATCCTGGACAAGCTCAAGGGACTGGGCATGACCATGGTCGTGATCGAGCATCGGCTCTACTACCTGGATGGGCTGGCAGACGACTTCCTCATCCTGCAGGATGGTCGGGTGGTGGACCATCTGACCCCGTCGGCCATGCGGAATCTCGACAGGGAACGTCGCGAAGGAATGGGCGTGCGAGCCCTCCGACTGGATGAAAGCTCCAAGACCGCAACCCCAGAGGAGGAAGGAGGGCCCGGACTGGACGCGTCCCGGTCCGGGCAGGAAGCCCTCCTGCGCATACGCAACCTGACCTACTCCTACCGCAAAGGCGAAGAAAAGGCCTTGCAGGTGGATGACCTCACCCTGTCCAGCAGGGATATCACCGGAGTCATAGGCCATAACGGAGCCGGCAAAAGCACCTTCGCCAACCTCCTGACCGGACTGCTCAAACCAGACCACGACCAGACCCGGTTCACCTTGGATGGCAAGCCCCAGACCGCCAAGGAACGGCTGGCCGACTCCTATATGGTCTTCCAGGATGTGAACTATCAACTCTTCTGCGAGACCGTAGGAAAGGAGATACTCCTGGGTGCCAGACGGAAGGACCTCTTCGACGAGGTTGCCTCACGTCTGGACCTGGAGCACCTGCTGAAACGGCACCCCAACACCCTCTCCGGCGGGGAGAAGCAGCGCGTGGCCATTGCGGCCGCCATCCTGTCCGGCAAGCGTCTGGTGGTCCTGGACGAACCGACCAGCGGCCTGGACCTGCTCCATATGAACCAGGTGACCGAGATGATCCGCTACATGCGCTCCCTGGGGGTCATGGTGGTCGTCATCTCGCACGACCAGGAGTTCCTGGAACAGACCTGCCAACGGTTCATCACCTTCCGCGAGGGCCGGCCGGTCCGGGACAGCCCCGAACTGGGTGACCTCCTCCAGGCTCTCTGACCCCTTGCAAGGTCTGTGAAAGATGGTTTGTCCGACAGGCGATTCTCGTCGGTCACAGGCCGGCAAGGCGTATAGAGTAGAGGAAAACGTGATATCGGGGGGTGTCCGTTTGCCGGACCACCCCGACCTCCGGACCGGGCGGCCATGAAAGGACATGATGGGGTATATCGACGTCATCGGAGAGACGAAGCGGTATGTGACCGGCGAAACGACCATCGTGGCCAATAACGACGTCACCTTCTCCATCGAAGAGGGGGAACTGGTCGTCATCCTCGGGGCCTCGGGGGCGGGCAAGTCGACGATTCTGAACATTCTTGGCGGAATGGACACCTGCAACGAGGGGCAGGTGATCGTGGATGGCAAGGACATCGCCGGCTACGATGCCAGGCAGCTGACCACCTACCGCCGCTATGACGTGGGGTTCGTCTTCCAGTTCTACAACCTGGTGGCCAACCTGACGGCCCGGGAGAACGTGGAACTGGCCTCGGAGATCGTGGACCATGCCGCCGACCCGGTCCAGACACTGATCGACGTGGGGCTGGGCGACCGGATCGACAACTTCCCCGCCCAGCTTTCCGGCGGGGAGCAGCAGCGCGTGGCCATCGCCCGGGCCGTGGCCAAGAACCCCAAGATCCTCCTGTGCGACGAGCCCACCGGGGCCCTGGACTATCGGACCGGCAAGCAGGTGCTGCGCATCCTCCAGGATCAGTGCCGCAAGAACGGCGCCACCGTGGTCATCGTCACCCACAACGCCGCCATCGCCCCCATCGCCGACCGGGTCATCCGTATGCACGACGCCCGGGTGCAGAGCGTCGAGACCAACAGCCATCCCGAAGACATCGAAAACCTGGAGTGGTGAGGATGCGGACGGGCAGGAAGGTGCTCTGGCACGACATCCGGGTCTCCTTCCGCAAATCCCTGGGGCGGTTCATCTCCATCGTCTGCCTGGTGGCCCTGGGATCCTTCGCCCTGGTCGGGTTGAGCGTGACCGGACCGGACATGCGCCAGGCGGGCAACACCTACCTGTCCGGACACCACCTGGCCGACCTCACGGTCATCAGCAGCTACGGGCTGGACCGGGAGGACCGCAAGGCCATCGACACCACCCCGGGCAGTTCGGGAATCGAATACGGTTACCTCAAGGATGTGGTCCTGAAAGGCAGCGACCGGAGTCTGCGCATCTATTCGGCCCCCAAGCGAATCTCCACCTACGAGCAGGTGGATGGCTCCATGCCCACCAAGCCGGACCAGGTGGCGGTAGATACGGCCCTGGCCGAGGACCACCCCATCGGCACCAGCATCGAGGTCGACGAGAAGGCCGACCAGCTGGGGCGGACGGTGCTCAGGCACCACAGGCTGTGGGTGGTGGGGACGGTCAAGTCGACCGAGATCCTGAGCAAGGTCAACATGGGCCCCTCCACGGCCGGGTCCGGATCCCTGGATTCCTATGCCGTAGCCACTCCTGGCGCCTTCGATTCGGACGAGTACATGATCGCCCGCCTGACCTTCAAGGACCTGGACCGAATCCAGGATCACTATTCCGACCGCTACATCCAGGCCCTGCAGGGCCACAAGGATTCCCTGAACCGAATACTGGCAGGCCGCCCCACCGCAAGGCTGGCCGCCGTCAAGCGTCCCCTCCAGGACCAGCTGACCAAAGGGCAGGCCCAGGTGGACCAGGCCCGGCAGCAACTCGACGGGAACAGACAAGAGCTGGACCAGGCCAGGCAGCAACTGGACCAGGGCGCCCGGGACATCCGGACCGCCAAGGATCAGTTGGCCTCCCAAACCGCCCAGGCCCAGACGGCCATCGACCAGGGCCAGGCCCAGGTGGATCAAGGTGTGCAGGAGCTGGCAAGTAAGCAGTCCCAGTACCAGTCGTCGTCCAATCAGGTGACCCGGGGCAGGCAGCAGGTGGACCAGGGCCAGCAGGCCATCGACCAGGGAGAGGCCAAGCTTGATGCCTCCCAACGGCAGCTGGAGGACGGAAAGTCCAAGGCCGACCAGGCCGTGGCCCAGGCCCAGGCCGCACAGACCCAATCCGGCCAGGCCATAACCCAGATCACGAATCAGATTCGCTTCATTGACACCCAGTTGGCCGCCCCTGGCCTGAGTCCCCAGCAGCAAGAGGAACTGAACCGGCAGAAGACCGGTCTCCAGACCCGGCTTGGTGAACTCAACCGGCAGGCGCAGCAGATCGATGCCCTGGTGGCCCAGGCGCAGAACGGCCGCGACACCTTCATGACCAACCAGTACACTCCCGGCATGGCCCAGATCACCGCGGCCCAAAAGGAGTTGGATGGACGCCGCCAGGACCTGGCCCAGGCCAGATCCCAGGTGGAGGATGGCGAGCGCCGTCTCTCCCGGGCCAAGGGCCAGTTGGACCAGGCCTCCGCCCAGCTGGACCAGGGCAGGGCCAGGCTTGACCAGGCCAGGCAGACCCTGGCCACCACCCGCGCCTCGGCCCAGGGGCAGATCGACCAGGGAGAGACCACCCTGGATCAACACAGGGCGGAATACCAGACCAAACTGGACCAGTTCAACCGTGAAAGCCCCCAGGCCCAGAAGAAGATCGATGATGCACAGAAGGAGCTGAACAGATCGGCCGACCAGCTGAGTCGCCTGGAGCAGCCCGTCTACGCCCTGGACTCCCGGAGGGAGGCCCCCGGATCGGAGGGGTACAAGGTCTACGCCTCCGTCTCCTACATCGTGGATTCCCTGGCCAGGATCTTCCCCTACTTCATGTACCTGGTGGCCGCCCTGGTCACCTTCACGACCATGACCCGCTTCGTCGACGAGGAGCGGATCAACGCCGGCACCCTCAAAGCCCTGGGCTACCGGGACCGGGACGTCATGGCCAAGTTCCTGGTCTACGGCGGGGTGGCCTCGGCCCTGGGCGCCCTCCTGGGCATCGTCACCGGCCACACCCTCCTGCCCTGGATCGTGTACCGGGCCTATGACCATGCCTTCGACCTGCCGCAGATCCACTATGGTTTCCACTGGCCGATCACCCTCCTGGCCTGCGTCCTGGCCACCCTCAGCGCCGTGGTCCCCGCCTTCCTGAGCGCCTACAGGGAACTGCGCGAGAAGCCATCAGCCCTCCTCCTGCCCAAGCCGCCCAGCGCCGGGTCGAAGATCCTCCTGGAGCACATCCCGCTGATATGGAACCGGCTCAGCTTCACCCACAAGGTCACCGCCCGGAACATCTTCCGCTACAAGCAGCGCATGCTGATGACCATCTTCGGGGTCTGCGGTTCGGTGGCCCTCCTGATGACCGGGTTCGGCGTGCAGGGGTCCATATCGGCCATCAACGAGCACCAGTTCGGCCAGGTCATCCGCTACGACCTGATCGCCGCAGAGAACAGCCAGGCCACCGCCGATCAGCGCGCCTCCATCAGGAAGCGGCTGGAGAAGGCCGACGTGCGCCGGTCACTGAACGTCCACTATGAAGAGATGAGCAAGACCGCCGGCCACAACGCAGACAAGCAATCCATCACGATGATCGCCCCCACCCGGCCCGGTCAGCTGGGCGACTTCATCCATCTGGATACCCGCTCGGGCCACAGGCCCCTGACCCTGACGGGGAACGGGGTGGTCATCTCCGAACGGATCGCCCAGCTGACCGGAACCCGGACCGGCGGCACAATCACCCTGCAGGACTCGGACGGCAGGGACAGGACCATGCGGGTGGACGGGATCTGCGAGATGTACCTGGGCCACTTCGTCTTCATGGGTCCCACCGCCTACAGGACCATCTTCCACCAGGAATTCTCACCCAACGCCCACCTGGTCACCTTCAAGGATTCCAGCGTGGAGAACACCAGGAAACAGGCCGCCTCCTTCATGCGGATCGATGGGATCCAGGGCGTGGTGCAGAACACGACCCTGATGGGTCAGATAGACACGGTGGTCAGGTCCCTCAACATGATCATGCAGGTGCTGATCATCGTGGCCACCCTCCTGGCCCTGGTCATCCTCTACAACCTGACCAACCTGAACGTGGAGGAACGGATAAGGGAGCTGAGCACCATCAAGGTGCTGGGCTTCTACGACCGCGAGGTGACCATGTACATCTACCGGGAGACCATCCTCCTCTCGGCCATCGGGGTCCTGGCCGGCTACGGGTTCGGGGCCTGGCTCCACCACTACATCATCACCACCGTGCCGCCCGACAATGTCATGTTCGACCCCTCCATCAAGTGGGTGGCCTTCGCCGTGCCCCTGGTCATGATCGTCATCATCACGGCCGGCCTGGGGTGGATGGTCAACCGCAAACTCAAGCATGTGGACATGCTGGAAGCCTTGAAATCCGTGGATTAGGAAATTCCCAGCCTTCACACACCCTGATGGCGTATGCTTGCACTTCAAGAGTCTGAGCCAGTCACAATCCGAGAAGCGGGGAATCACAGTGCTGCAGATCGAACATGTCTCCAAACAGTACAGGACCGGTGATTTCGTCCAGCAGGCTCTGGACGATGTCAGCGTCAATCTGCGCGACAACGAATTCGTGGCCATTTTGGGCCCCTCCGGGTCGGGCAAGACCACCCTGCTCAACATCATCGGCGGACTCGACCGGTACGACAGCGGCGACCTGGTCATCAACGGGACCTCCACCCGGAAGTACAAGGACCGGGACTGGGACTCCTACCGCAACCACACGGTCGGCTTCGTCTTCCAGAGCTATAACCTGATCCCCCACCAGACCATCCTCTCCAATGTGGAACTTGCCCTGACCATATCGGGGGTCTCCCGGCAGGAACGGCGCACCAGGGCCGTCGAGGCCCTGGAACAGGTGGGCTTGGGTGAACACGTCAACAAGCGGCCCAACCAACTCTCCGGTGGCCAGATGCAGCGTGTGGCCATCGCCCGCGCCCTGGTCAACAACCCCGGCATCCTCCTGGCCGACGAGCCCACCGGGGCCCTGGATTCCGACACATCGGTCCAGATCATGGACCTGCTCAAGGAGGTGGCCAAGGACCGTCTGGTCGTCATGGTCACCCACAATCCAGAACTGGCCCACCAGTACGCCACACGAATCGTGGAGCTGCACGACGGTGTCATCACCAGCGACTCCAACCCGGTGACCGACCAGGAGATCCCCAAGGAGGAGGCGCAACACCGCACCTTCGGCAAGGCCTCCATGGGACTCCTGACCTCCCTCTCCCTGAGCTTCAACAACCTGCGGACCAAGAAGGCCCGGACCCTTCTCACCTCCTTCGCCGGATCCATCGGCATCATAGGCATCGCCCTGATCCTGTCCGTGTCCACCGGAGTGAACCGGTATATCGACAACATCCAGCGCGAGACCATGACCTCCTACCCCATCACCATCCAGGAGCAGTCCTTCGACCTGAACAAAATCATGGACACGGCCCAGGAATCCGAGAAGGAGGCCAAGGCCCACAAGGACCACAGGGCCATCTACCCGGATGATTCCAGCATCAAGGGCGCCTCCAGCCTGACCAGCAGCATCACCCGGAACAACCTGTCGGACTTCAAGAAGTACCTGGACGACCCCAAGAGCGAAATCCACCAGTACGTGGGGTCGGTCGGAATCCAGTACTCCTACGCCACCAAGTTCGCTGTTTTCGGGCACGACCCGGATGGGAAGCTGGTCTCCGCCGACAAGGTGACCATGAACGGGCAGGACACCAGCTCCACGGCCAGCCAGATGGCCTCGACCAACACCGACAGCGACATGGGAGACATCCAGTCCAGGCAGATGTCGTACCTGACCGGCAGGACCGATAAGAACAAGGCTCCCGAAATCTTCGGGGAGATCATGCCCGGGCCGGATTCCAAAACCTCCATCAGCAAGGTGGTGACCGACAACTACAAGGTGGTCGACGGCACCTGGCCCAAGGACAAGAACCAGGTGGTCCTGGTGCTGGACAAGAACAACCAGATTCCCGTCACCAGCCTCTACAAGCTGGGCATCCTCCCCTCCAGCCAGTACTCGGACATGATGAGCAAACTCAACAGCGGCCAGGAGGTCAAGACCGACACCAAGCCCATCGACTACTCCAAGGCCTTGGAGCAGAAGCTCTCCCTGGTCCCTGCCTCCGACCAGTACGCCAAAGGGGAAGACGGCCACTACCGCTACATCGGCGACAATGCCGACGAGATGGCCAAGGCGGCCGACCATGCCATGCACCTGCAGATCGTCGGGGTCGTCCGGCCCAACGAGGGGGCCAAGGCCACCCCACTCAAGACCGGCGTCGGATACACCCGGGAATTGACCGACTACCTGATCGATCAGGCCAAGGCCAGCCCCATCGTCACCGACCAGGAGGCGGACCAGGGCCACAGCGTCCTGAACGGAATGTCCTTCGCCCCCTCGGACGACGCAGCCAAGGCCAATGACACCAAGGCCTACATCGCCTCCCTGGGGGTCAGCCAGAAGGCCAACATGGCCCAGGGCATCATGAGGGGTTCAGCCGCCGGAGCCCAGGGCGCCCAGGGACAGGGCGGAGCTCCAGGTGCTGCCGGGCAGGGCGGAGCCGGAGCCCAGGGTACAGCCGTGCCGCAGGGAGCCGCCGCAGCGGCGCAGGCCGGGCAGGCTGGTGCCTCGAGTGCCATGGCCGAACAGCAGACCGCCCAGGCCT
>NZ_CALYOY010000038.1 GCF_945269915.1 uncultured Bifidobacterium sp.
GCCGGAACATGCGGCCGGAGTGGTGCCCGTCACCATCAGCTGGACCCTCGACGGGGCACCCCAGGCCGACGACACGAGCAGCACCTACCGGTACGACCGCCCCGCCTACACCGTCACCTTCAAGGCCGACGGCGGCACACCCGCCACCCGGACCCAACAGGTCACCGAGGGGGACACGGCCACACGGCCCGCCACCGACCCCACCAGGGACGGATACCGGTTCGACGGATGGTTCACCGGCACCACGCCCGTCGCCTACGACTTCACCCGACCCGTCACCCAAAGCATCACCATCACCGCCCACTGGACCGGAACCAACGGACAGTGGACCATCAGCCCCGACCACGGACCCGACACGGGAGGCACCACCGTCACCCTCACCCCGCCACCCGCACGCGGCATCAGATTCAGCCAGACCAGCGCAGGAGACTGGCATTCCCTGGGCATCGACTCCAAAGGGGACCTCTACACCTGGGGATACAACAGCAACGGCCAGCTGGGACGCGACACCACCGGCACACCCGCCAACCGGCCCGGACGGGTCACACCACCCACCGGCGTCACCTTCACCCAGGCCGTCGGAGGTGCCTACCATTCCACGGCGCTAGGCTCCGACGGGAACATCTACACCTGGGGAGACAACAGGAACGGCCAGTTGGGACGCGACACCACCGTTACGCCGGCCGACCGGCCCGGACGGGTCACAGCACCCACCGGCGTCACCTTCACCAGGATCAGCGCAGGCTACTGGCATTCCATGGCACTCGGATCCGACGGGAACCTCTACACCTGGGGGAACGATATCTACGGCCAGTTGGGACGCGACACCACCAGCAGCGGTGCACCAACCAACCAACTGCCTGCACCGGTCACACCCCCCGCCGGGGTGCGCTTCACCCTGGTCAGCGCAGGAGGCTATCATTCGATGGCGATCGGATCCGATGGCAATGTATACACCTGGGGAAGCAACAGCAAAGGCCAGCTGGGACGCGACACCACCAGCAGCGGTGCACCAACCAACCTACTGCCTGCACCGGTCACACCCCCCGCCGGGGTGCGCTTCACCCTGGTCAGCGCAGGAGGCTATCATTCGATGGCGATCGGATCCGATGGCAATGTATACACCTGGGGCAACAACGATGGCGGCCAACTGGGACGCAGCAGCAGTGTGACCAGTGGTGCAACCATCGTGGGGAACTCACGACCGGGACCAGTGTCAAACCCAATCGGCAGCACCTTCACCGCGGTCAGCGCGGGATTCAACTATTCCACGGCTCTCACGTCAGATGGAACGCTGATGACTTGGGGTGAAAACGTCTTCGGCCAGCTTGGACGCAAAACCTCCAGCGGATCCACCCCCGGAAAGGTGGGAGCTCCCACTGGGGTCACGTACACCGGTTCCGCAGCCGGATATACCCATTCCATGGCCATTGGATCCGACGGGAACCTCTACACCTGGGGATCAAACGTGGACGGCCAACTGGGCCGCAACCCCGGAGCCATCGCCACCGCAGAGGCCGGTTCGGTGCCCTTCCCCGCACGCGGCATACCTACCCGGGTGCTCTTCGATCGGGACCAGAGCACCGGTCCCACGGCCGGCGCCGACGACACGTGGACGGTCACCACACCGGAACATGCGGCCGGAGGGGTGCCCGTCACCATCAGCTGGACCCTCGACGGGACACCCCAGGCCGACGACACCGGCAACACCTACCGGTACGTCACCATCGGCAGCCTGCCCCTGACCGGAAGCCACGGCATCCTCCTGCTCGCCGCCATCGGCCTGACCCTCATGGCCGCCACCGACGCGGCCAGACGACACCGACACCCCACCCGCACCACACACACTTCACACGAGTAAGCAGGCCCGTACCGTCACATTCCCCAAACGACGGCACGGACACCAGGTGGTCCCGCCCCCACCCCCAACAGGGGCGGGACCACCACTTCCCCGCACTACCACGACAACAGCGCGACCAGCCGGAACAACGACGCGCGGTTGATAAGACGCGCCACACCCCAACCGATCCGGACACCCCTGGCTGCCACACCCCAACCTGGGATCACCAAACGCCACGCCATGGAAATCCTTCAATGCAAGGCACCTCTTCCCAGGCGAATAGTAATGCATTTTATCGCAGGAACGTTGATATTGACCAAACCGGAAACGAGGGAGCAACCGGTTCACGGACACCTTACATTAACCGACACCACCCCTACAATTCGCGGCAGGACGCGGTGTGCGGCATTCCCACCGCTCCCATCAACCAGAAACCAGCCACCGATGGTTCCAACCGGAGAAAAACCAGTCATATCAGAGGAAAAGGCCAATCGCGATTCATAACCAATCAGCAACAACATGTCTGGACTCAACGGCAGAAAAGACACACCCAAGCGACACCTGATGGCTGTAGTCGAGGATGACCACCATAGGCATCACGGCCTGGGTCCGCATGCCACGAAAGACCTGACAGCCGGTGAGAAGAAACCCAATGTCATTTCGCCAGCGCATGCACGATATCCAGAACGTCCCCGGCCCTTGTCCAGAGGAGCGAACCACCCTCGCCCGGGAAAAGTCTGCGCGTCGCGGTTGCAATCCTGCTCTGCAGCACCAAGCCATGGTCTGGTGAGTGAACCCTGTCATCCTCGCCGAACAGTATGCTCACAGGGCAGCGCACCGCGGACATGTTAATCCTCCAAGGCCTCATGGCCAGCATGGTGTCCTGCACGTAACCGGCACCGTCGTGTGCAAACCCCTCGGACAGTGCCTGACGGTACCGGGTCAGGAAGGGTTCGCTGGTGTAGAATGTGCTGTCCTTCGCCGTGGAACCGCTGATTACCATATCCTCCATGGACTTCGCGGAGAAATCCTGGAGTACCTTCCGTGCGTCGTCAGGGGATGATACGGCCAGATCGGAAAGCTGCGTGTTCTCCGGGGGCAGCATATCATGGACGGCCGGGTACTGCGTTTCATCAGCGGGAGAGACCAGTACCAGCGCAGTCGCGAAACCCAGTGCCGCCAGCGCGAGACCGAACATGCCACCCTGGGAATTCGCCACCACAGGGACGGATGTAGCCTCCGTGCCAAGCAGGGCCTGAATGAACGTACGGTAATCCTCGGCAGTGTCTGTCATCGTGCGGTTCGGTTCCGGGTCGGACGCACCCATACCGGGTCTGTCCATAGTCAGGATACGGATATCATGCCGTGGAAGGACCTGTTCACCGAAGAGCATGGACTTGCCCATACCGGCCCCGGCTATGAAAAGTACCGGGTCGCCGTCACGGGGGCCGTAGACTCTGCCGGCAAGTCGGCGACCCTCGCGGGTTTCCACCATCACTTCGTTGCCTGTGCTCATGTCAACCACTCTACGACAACCCGACATAGGCCCAGGACTTCCACAGTTTTGGGCGCAAGCTCCTTGACCGGTACCCATGTGCTGTTCTTCAACCCCACCCATTGATATATGAAGGAGGTCTCCTCGGTGCACCCTGGGAACCCAGGACCCGCCACGTTATACCACGACACGAAGAACGATCTGGCAGGCGCCGCCCCTCCGGCACGGCCGGATTATTGTTGCACGCGGGAAGAATCCAAAATCGGCCACCAACCCCCAATTCGCCTGATACCCGCTCCTCACATAGCAGGTGTCCATTCCAGCCGACGAGGGAAGCCGGACCGCTACAGTCTTTGGCACCTCCGGACGTTCTGCAGTTCTGCATATAGAGTCTTATACCGCCCCCCCCCCATGTCGACCATGATATTGACCGATCGCACGCTGTCCGAGGAATCCGGATTGAAGGTGACGCACGACAGCTCCGTATAATTCCAGACACCACCACCGCAACGGGTGTTCTTCCACTGCCGGTCATGGTCGATAACCGCGTAGACAGCAGGTTCCTGTTTCGAATCGCCCGTCTTGTAGGCATTGATCGAAGATTTGGCATCCGGATAGTCAAGGTCGTCGTCAATGGGGATGACCAGGTAGTCGTAAACGCCTGAATTCACTATTTCATGAACGGTAGATGCCTCAGCCCCGTTCTTAGTCCGTGTAAGAGCTCCATGGGTTTGGTATAGACCTGAGTCTCCAAACCGCCGGTCATGGCCGGCGGTCCCTGTGTTCCGATGCCGATCACCGAGACATACAGCACAGCCGGGCGGAACATGGCAAGCAGCGCGCCCTTGAGGAGTCTGGACATTCGCAGAAGGCATCCGATCGCCATCGGAACACCCGTGGAAGCGGCTTCCTTCCCTGATCTCCTGTCACTACGGTTCCGGCTCGGTCGATTTTTCGACGAGGAACATATACCCCTCCCTCGCGTTGCTTTCAGGCCATTTGCATCTTCATAAAGCGAACCATGGTGTTGTGATGAAAAGTCGTACAGGAATCACCATATTGGCTTTTCCCGGTCATCACTTGTTGCCGTCCATCAATTAGCAGCCATTTTTCATTGTCTAAGACAACACGCTTCAGGAGCCATCATGGAAGAGGACGGATATCCCATGACCGGCCGGGCATACACAGGTTGCTCCACCACCATGAGGATCACGCACAGGCGGGTATCGCGACGTTTACGCCTCGGCGTAGCTCGCCACGAAGAAGATCGCTGACACGTTAGCCTGCTCTCGGCCATCCTGACGGCGGCGTCCGCAGACCTCACGAACCCGTCTTCCCGGCCTTCTCGGCTTCGCCGACCCACAGTCTGTAGTCGTCGATTCGCCTGGTTCCACAGGCGCTCAAGCATCTCCCGGGCCTCTTCCCTGCCTCACTCCTTGGTGCTGAGACCTTTCCTCATCGGACTTCGCACCTGCACGGTGACCACTCAGCCACGATACGGGCATGATCGCGCATGAACGTCGGCCGTCGATCCTCGCCGCACGTGATCATAGCCATCCCCGGGTGACTGCTGGTTTCCATACCTGGGATACCTGCCGTCCCGCTGGAACAGATACAGCAGCCGATAACCGAATAATCCCCCGCAGAGTCGGGTTCGAAGTCTCAGAAACTCAAACTACCGAGATTCATGATCACGTTCCGGTAGTGCACGTCGGCATCGACACAGGGTGTCCATGGCACCGATGGTGCTTGCCATCCTGTCCTTCGGACCGTTGCTGATCACCGGGGATCATGCCCCGGAACCCACATGTCTGTTCCTTGCATTACGGAGGTGCACCACCGGGTGCGAAGTATTTCTCCTCGAGTACATCGAATCGGACCTCCGCTGTCCCTCACCCGTCGGTACCGTTCATCCCCTTCACCGGATCAGGCGAGCTGCGGGTTGCCCCCGTTCAAAAGGTCGTATGCTTCGAGACCGCAGGCAGCCATCCAGGTGTCGACACCAGCACTGCCTATCCGATATCCAAGATTCCCTCAACCCGTGCCCCGCCTGCATATGCATCCGCAATCGGTTGCGATACCCGCGATCGTCACCAGATGCAAAGCAGACCGCTCACACGCCAGAGTGTATATACCGCGGCAGGAACGACCGACCTTCCATCAATGCGGGGATTCATGGTCAACGATATAATCGTTATCGCTAACATATAGGGCGTATACAATGAGGCCCATACCGGACAAAGGAGTGATTCATGGTGAGTTTGTCTGATTTTTCGTCTGAGGTGCGTGCCGAGGTCAAGCAGGTGCGCGAACAGGTCGCCACCCTGCACGAGCAGCTGCTCAAATGGAACCTGGTCGTCTGGACCGCCGGCAACGTCTCCCAACGCCTGCGCAGCGCCGACCTCATGGTCATCAAACCCTCCGGCGTCCGCTACGAATACCTCACACCCGCCTCCATGGTCGTCACCGACCTGGACGGCAACCTCGTCGACGGCGGCGAGGCCCCCTCCTCAGACACCCTCTCCCACGCCTACATCTACCGCCACATGCCCGACGTCCACGGCATCGTCCACACCCACTCCACCTACGCCACCGCCTGGGCCGCCACCGGACGCGACATCCCCTGCACCCTGACCATGATGGGCGACGAATTCGGCGGCGACATCCCCGTCGGACCCTTCGAACTCATCGGCAGCGAAGCCATCGGCAAGGGCGTCGTCGACACCCTCCACGACCACCCCGGATGCCCCGCCGTCCTCATGCGCAACCACGGCCCCTTCACCATCGGCAAGGACGCCGAGGACGCCGTCAAGGCAGCCGCCATGACCGAAGAGGTCGCCCACACCGTATGGGCCGCCGAACAAATAGGCACACCCATCCCCATCAACCACGACGACATCACCAAACTCAACAACCGATACAAGAACATCTACGGCCAACACTGACAACCAACAGGTTCTGGCCCATACCAAGTGAGGGGGCTGGACGAAGACCCCAACCCCGTCCGGCCCCCTCACTCCACCGCACCCCGGACCATATCGGAAACCAGGAAACGAACGAAGCCGACACCACACCGCACCTCACCCGACACCACCAACCATCCACCAATCCGATAGCATGGGCATTGGCATGATCCACTTCATCCGGTTCGAGTCGGTTTCGGGAGGGACTCCGCCTGCCGGGTCTTATGAACAACAAGAACCTCATGCGGCGAGCTGCTTGGCGCGGCATCGGATGAGGCAAACGATCAATTGATGCACATATATGGACCTTGCCGACGACTGACGGAGATTTCAACCGTCATGCGGCGGAAAGGTCGGATGATCGGTTCCGTAATGACGTATGCGTTGTGCGACCGTCGATACGCCATACCCTCGAAACGGTGCTATTTTGAGTCCCAATCTCATACGACCATGTGGCCGTGTCGTTTATCTGCAGTGCTTTTTCATGGAAGAAGGATGTGGATTATGGCAAGCGTTGCAGGGGGGGGGGGGAGCACGGAGTGCTCATTGATTCCACCCTCGAGCTTTGTTGCGCCAGCCGCGTGGGCATGTACGACGAATCCCGGCACGTATTTGAGGAAACCGTGACCGATCCGGGAAAACCGTGCATTACCCATCATGAAGGGGAACCATGCACATCACCGATATGATGCCCTTGCTCGGCATTTGAACCAGTCACGGACCGCCCCTGATACATGCTCGGCCAAGGACGGGTTGGCAACCACAATGACCGTGCTGCACCATACAGGAAACCGGCATGATTCGAACTGGAACCAATCGATTTCGCTGATCGGCGGGGACTGTGCTCCGTATGCGCATCGTGGCCTGAAATCAGCCCACAACATGACGAAGCACAGCAATCGGGAGATGGTCTGTGGACGGAGTATCGCCTGTGGCTCTGACCAATCAGGAGGCAACGGCGGGCTCGATGCCTCCGCAGCATGAACGGCCGTGCTGCTGATCATCGGCAAGGAGGCTCTGATATGACAAGACTGCTGTCACCGTCCGTGGTGTTTTTTCTCATACTCTCCTGGATTCCGGCGATGGTGAACGGCAGGGGGGTATGGAGCCCTGCCTGACATGGGACCACGCACTGATGTCGTCGGACGGGCCGACTCCTTGGGAGAGCCGTTATACGGTCTTGGTGTTCCCGGGGGGGGGGGCATTGTATGCATGCCGCTTGTTGTGGTGGTGATACGATCCGTGTTCGTGGCCGGAGACGGGAACGGCAGAGTGGTCGATTCCATCGATGTGGGTCTTCCGATCGCCATCGCCGTCCTGGGGTACGCGGCGATGATGATGTCGGCGCCCCGATCGGGGCGGGTGCCGTCTGCGCTCAGGAATCCGATGAATCAGTTTGCCCCGCCTTTTCGCTGATGCTGGTCGTATCCGCCATCATGGCGGTCCCCTCAACGGAGATCCCCTTGAAGGAGCCTGGCAGGGGCGTGTGCCTGATGGATCTGTCGATCGGGGCCGTGAAGGCGATATGGGTATGTGCGCTTCTGGTCACGGGGACGGCTGGTCTGGTCATGACCGCGCGTGTTGCCATCACCGGCTTCGTGACACCCATATTCGCTCTTGTCGCCCTCATCATGCTTTTCGTCGGCATGGCGGCCTCGTTCGGCAAGTCGGATATCCATGATGCCGGGTATCGGTATTCGCTGGTACGAGGCATCGATGGCAAGGAAGGAGAAGCACAGGAAAAACCGGGGAGGAATGGAATGCTGTGCATGCTGGTGCTGCTTGCGGCGGTTTACCTCGCATGGCTGTACCGGAAACAACAGCGTGGCGATCTACGCAGAAACAGCCATGCGGGCTTGTGAACCAGGAACATCATGGCATCCGATAAGACCTGGAGCCATATCCACCGGAAGTATCCATGGGTGTTCCTGGCGGCGGCCGCCCTCCTGATGGCCATGGGGATCGACCTGGCCATCAGCTGTATCCTGACCAGGGCCTACAGCGATACCGCCGAGTACAGCAGGCAGATGCAGGGTTCGGATCACCGGTCCTGACCGGTCATCAGTGTTCCCCGACCAGCCAGCCACCGTAAACGACGGGGAGGGGTATCAGCCAATCCGCTCAAGCGGAAAGGTTCACTGAAACAGGGTTCCCCGCCCATGTTCCATCCGGCTCGCGATTCGCTTTTCGGCCACGTTCTCGGATACGACCGCACCACCAGCACCCTCGGCAGCAGTATCGGACTGGTCCTGATCGGCCGTGTCATGGGACCCGGACCAACGACGAGGACAGGCATGCAGCCTGCCCCGGATACCATGAACATGAATACGATCGGCGGATCAGAGCAGGACCAAGGCCCCGGATCATCGGCACCTGTCAAGGTACAACCCCCCGAGGCCTGACCACCAGGATGGGCTGCATATGCTTCCGTACAACGAAGCGTGCGGAATATGCCTGCAACCGGTCCTGCTTCATGATGTCTGGTACCTGGCCGGCATCCGACATCTCATGCCGAACGGATAACCCGGTGCATTCGCTGCCGGTCATCCAGACACCTTGGACGGGGTGCAAATGCATGGACCATACATACCAACCTGCCGGGTTCCGCATCGGCCGGGATGGACCCGAACCGCGAACGACCATCCTGTCAGGCATCGTTCCACGGGAAATCATGATGAACATTTGTTCAACTTTTCTTCAATACTCCTGATTCAACTGTTTCATAATTCACCCATAGTGGGTAAAGATACCCTTGCATGAGCGGCTATTAGGCAGGAAAAGGAATCATTTGCTGGTCAGTTGTACCCTATCGACCCCGGTCGCTGGCCATGAACACATGTTCACGCATCCAACCCTACAGGCCGCTTTCACACCCTATCGTGAAACCGTGATGACAATCATACCGGACCACCGGAAGCGGCCGGTGCGAACACAGCGGTCACGAGGCGACGGTCGCCCCGAATCGTAGTGCCGCATTCACCTTTCAGGCCGTCATCGACCCATTGATGACGATGGGGGTCCCGGACCGATGTGCAGGACACGACAGGAGAGTGAACGAGCATGACCGCCAATGCACTGGGGATTTACGAGAAGGCCCTCCCCCAGGACTTGTCCTGGCAGGAGACCTTTGAGCTGGTCCACGACCTGGGATTCAACTTCCTGGAGTTCTCGGTGGACGAAAGCGATGACCGTCTGGCCCGACTGGACTGGACCGACCACGACCGCGAGCTCTTCCGCCAGGCCATGTGGAAGACCGGGAGCCGGATCAACACCCTCATGTTATCCGGACACCGCCGCTTCCCCCTGGGAGCATCAAACCCCGAGACCCGTGCCAAGTCGCTGGAAATGATGGACAAGGCCATAGACCTGGCAGTCGATCTGGGCATCCGCAACATCCAGATGGCCGGGTACGACGTCTATTACGAGCCCAAGACCCAATCAAGCCGGGAGCTCTTCATGGAGAACCTGGAGACCTGCGTGCACATGGCCGCCAAAAAGATGGTCATGCTCTCCATCGAAACCATGGATGACCCCTTCATGAATTCCTTGGAGAAGGTCGTCTATGTGAAGTCGCAGATTCACAGTCCCTGGCTCCAGGCCTACCCGGACCTGGGCAACCTGACCGCATGGCCCCAGAACGAGGTGGGCCGTGAACTCGAGACCTACATCGACAACATCGTGGCTGTACATCTCAAGGACACCAAACCCGTGACCGCCACCTTCCCGGGCCAGTTCCGCGACCTCGCCTTCGGCGAGGGGACCGTGGACTTCGAGGCCTGTCTGCGGACCTTCGTCAGGCTGAAATACTCGGGAAGCTACACAATCGAGATGTGGACACAGAAGTCGGACGACCCGGTGGCCGAAGTCCGCAAGGCCAAGGCCCGGTTCGACGCCCTCTTCGAGAAGGTGGGCATCCGGCAGGAGCCCGTGACCACCACCAGACGATGAAGGCCATGCAGCCCATATCGATGCACATTACTTGTATAAGTTGATGAACATGACATACTAAGGAGAGTCTTATGACCGTTTTGTCTGATTTTTCGTCTGAGGTGCGTGCCGAGGTCAAGCAGGTGCGCGAACAGGTCGCCACCCTGCACGAGCAGCTGCTCAAATGGAACCTGGTCGTCTGGACCGCCGGCAACGTCTCCCAACGCCTGCGCAGCGCCGACCTCATGGTCATCAAACCCTCCGGCGTCCGCTACGAATACCTCACACCCGCCTCCATGGTCGTCACCGACCTGGACGGCAACCTCGTCGACGGCGGCGAGGCCCCCTCCTCAGACACCCTCTCCCACGCCTACATCTACCGCCACATGCCCGACGTCCACGGCATCGTCCACACCCACTCCACCTACGCCACCGCCTGGGCCGCCACCGGACGCGACATCCCCTGCACCCTGACCATGATGGGCGACGAATTCGGCGGCGACATCCCCGTCGGACCCTTCGAACTCATCGGCAGCGAAGCCATCGGCAAGGGCGTCGTCGACACCCTCCACGACCACCCCGGATGCCCCGCCGTCCTCATGCGCAACCACGGCCCCTTCACCATCGGCAAGGACGCCGAGGACGCCGTCAAGGCAGCCGCCATGACCGAAGAGGTCGCCCACACCGTATGGGCCGCCGAACAAATAGGCACACCCATCCCCATCAACCACGACGACATCACCAAACTCAACAACCGATACAAGAACATCTACGGCCAACACTGAAACACCACCGCACGTCATTCAGGAGGGCCTGCAGGAAGCTGAAACGCACCGCAGGTCCTCTTCCTCTGCCGAGCGACAGACGGCGGTTGCGGCCGACCCGGTCGCCGAACCGGAGCCCGCCAATCGACAAACCCAAAACCGCCGACATTGACGTCCGTACCAGCCAGGTTATCGGGTCGAGCCTGACAAGAAGAGGCAGGCCAAGGAATCTCATACTCTCCAGCTAGCATAAGACCGAGGAAATCGGTAATCACAAAGCAGGAGTTCAATGGCAGACTTCGATGAGCTGAGCGCTGATCTGGATATGGCACAACTGGCCGAAAAGCGACGCAGGCACATACGGCTGATGAGCTGTCTGGGCATCTGTGCAGGCGGTCTCTACGGATATGCCCTGACCTCCTTGTCGGGTGCTCTGGTAAGCATGAACATCGGTTCCGGGCACCTTGGCCATCTGAACGCCTCCGAGCAGGGCATGGTGACATCCAGCCTCCTCCTCTGTGCCGCCCTGGGCTCTTACCTGGCCGGAATGTTCAACGACAGATTCGGTCCCCACCACCTCATCCTGACCGGCGCCCTCCTGTCGATTCCCGGAGCCGCCCTGAGCGCCCTGGCACCGAACCTGCTCCTTCTGATACTGGGTCGAGGAATCATAGGCATGGGCATCGGCATGACATCGACCATCGTTCCCATCTACCTGGCCGACATGATCGGGGTCGGGGAACGAGGACGTCTGGTCTCGATCAACTCGGTCATGATCGTGGTCTGGCAGCTACTGGCGGTCAGTGTCAACGCTGTGCTCAACCAACTGGGTGCCGGATGGCGTTCCATGCTCTGGACCGTCATGGTCCCGGCTGTCCTTCTGTCTCTGATCGCCCTGGCCATCCACGATTCCCCCGCCCATCTCGTCCGACACGGTCTGCATACCGAAGCCGTTAGACTCCTGCACACCACCCATGGTGGAACCGAGGCCCGTGACACCTATGATTCCCTGGTCAAGGAGAACCGACAGCACCAGAACTCCGAGGGCAAACCCGCCAAGGCAACCTTCTCAACCCCCTGGCTACGCAGGATTCTGGTCATCGGCATAGGACTGGGCATGATCAACCAGCTGACCGGCTTGAACATCGTCAACTACTATGCTCCTACCATCTTCGTGTCCACCCTCGGTTTCGACCCCTCCTTGTCCATCCTGACCACGGTCCCGGTCATCCTGGTCTCGGCCCTGGCTTCGGTCATCGGCGGGCTGGGCCTGATCGACCGATTCAACAGACGAACCATCCTGGCCGTGGGACTGGGAGGCACCATTGTCTTCCTGATCGGCATCGGTGTCTCATATCTCTTCATCGAATCCCCGAACGGGTCGAAAACGGCGGCCTGGATCATGATCGCCATGATGATGGTCTACGTCATCTTCGTCCAGGGTCTGGTATCTCCCGTCACCTGGCTCCTCCTGGCCGAGATCTTCCCGGCAAGCATCAAGAGCCGAGGCATGGGCTACTCCAACGTGGCCATGAACCTGAGCAATTTCGCCCTCTCCCTGTTCTTCCCGATCCTGTTGAACGGCCTGGGTGGGTCCGGAACCTACCTTCTCTTCGCAGCCATCAACATTGGTAGTCTGGTCTTCGCCCTTGCCATGGTGCCGGAAACCCGCGGCAAGAGCCAGATGCAAATCGAGCAGGAGGCCCGGGAAAGGGGCTGACGAAACCCCCTTATCGGCCAGACACCCAGCATGTCTATACCCTCGCTTTTATTTGTTAGATATCTAACGAATGAAAGTGAGCGACATGCACACGGATTACGGTAAGGGCATCAAGCGAGCCGCCAACCTGATGGCACGATCGATGGACTCCTACGCCGCGGGGTTCGGACTGACCGGTCGCCAGCTCTCCATCATCGACTTCCTGTCTACGGAAGGCAGTCACAGTCAGCACGACATCGAGGAGGAATTCGACATCAGGCGATCAACCGCCACCGCCGCCTTGCAACGCATGGAGGAAAGCGGGCTGGTCACCACCCGAAGGGCAGACCATGACGGCCGGCAGAAAGTGGTCACCATGACCGCCAAGGCGCGAGGGCTCGGCAAGGCCGCCTCGGACTACATCAAGGCCCAGGACCAAGCCATGGAGGATCGATTCTCCTCCAAGGAGCTGGATACCTTCAACCAGGTTCTGTCATACTTCATCGGGCTCAATTCAGAATCCGACGAGTCGCAGGAAGTTGAGGGTGGCCATGACTGAGAACAAGACGGCAGACACCGCGAGCAGCGGAATGGAGAGCACCATCCCACCCCAAGTCATAGGCGCCGTCCTCGCCGCCGGGATCATGTCCTTCTGCGGGGTGATCGTGGAAACGGCCATGAACATCACCTTCCCGACATTGATGAAGGAATTCAGGGTGGGCACGGACAGCGTGCAGTGGATGACCACGCTGTACCTCCTGGTCGTGGCCTCGATCACCCCGCTTTCAGCCGCGTTGAAACGCCGCTTCACCGACAGGACACTCTTCCTCTGGGCCAATCTCCTCTTCCTGGTGGGCGTACTGATCGACGGTATGGCCGGTCACTTCTGGCTTCTGCTCCTGGGCAGGGCGGTTCAAGGACTGGGAACCAGCATCGCCCTTCCGCTCATGTTCAACATCATCCTGGACAAAGTACCAGCCCGGCGCATCGGCACCATGATGGGCGTCGGCACCCTGATCACCGCCATCGGACCGGCTGTGGGACCCACCTTCGGCGGACTGGTCTCCACCACCATCGGCTGGCGGTTCATTTTCGTCTTCCTGGTGCCGGTTCTTCTGGCCTCATTGATTCTCGGCCTGGTCTGCATCCGTGCCAAGCCAGCTTTCCACCAGGCTGCAGGCCTGAACCCTGTGGATGTCCTCCTGATCGTTCTTTCCTTCAGCGGACTCATCTTCGCAATCAGCAACGCTTCTGCAGGGGCCCTGTCCTGGCGGTTCACCGGCTCGCTGTCGGTCGGAATTGCCTCCATGACATGGTTTATCTACCGGTCAATCCATCAGAACAAGCCGGTCATCGATATGCGTCTATTCACAGACCAGCTGTTCAGTCTCCACGTCTGCGCCTACATCCTCTATGAGGTATGCGCACTGGCCCTGTCCTTCATCCTGCCGAACTACATCCAGCTGGTCAACGGCCGCAACGCTCTCCAAGCGGGACTGATAGTCCTACCGGGCGCTGCCTTAGGAGCCGTCCTGGCACCCTTGTCAGGGAGAATCTACGACCAACTCGGCGCTCGAGTTCCCATTCTCTCTGGCAGCCTTATCTCCATGATCGGTCTGGCAGGATTCGCCCTCTTTGGCAGAAGACTTTCCGATGGTCTCATTATCGTCCTCTATATCTGCTTCATGCTCGGCATCGGGCTGAGTTTCGGCAATATCATGACCAACGGGCTCCGGCAGTTGACCCAAGGCGAGCAGACTGATGGCAACGCCATCTTCAACACCGTCCAGCAGTTTGCGGCCGCCCTGGGATCCAGCACGGCCGCAACCCTGGTCTCTGCTGGTCAGGCTGCGGAGACCAGCCAGAGGCTTGGCACCATTGAGGGATCCTGGCACACCTTCGTGCTCCTGGTCGTCCTGGGGTTTGCGGAGACGGCTTTGGCCTTCATTCTGACCGTCCGACGGCGGTCGGCATATCGTTAAGGAGGAAGTCCCAACCGCCGACCCGACCGGCCTCCTTGCCGGCGGTGACGATCAGACCGT
>NZ_CALYOY010000039.1 GCF_945269915.1 uncultured Bifidobacterium sp.
CGGCGTAAGCCGGGCCGATGCCACGACCGGTGGTACCGATTTTGCGCTTGCCCAGGAAGCGTTCGGTCACCTTATCCAGGGTCCGGTCGTAGGGGGCGATGATATGGGCGGACTCACTGACGCGCAGACGGCTGCAATCCACGCCTCGCGACTCCAGCCCGTCAACCTCCTCGAAGAGGGCCTGGGGGTCCACCACCACCCCGTTGCCGATGACCGGCGTGATGGATGGATGGATGATGCCGGAGGGCAGGAGGTGGAGGTCATACTCCTGGTCGCCCACGACCACGGTATGGCCGGCATTGTTGCCGCCGTTGAACCGGGCGACATAGTCCATGCGCTCGCCGATAAGATCCGTTGCCTTGCCTTTACCCTCGTCACCCCACTGGGCTCCGACGACCACGATTCCGGGCATAGGACACACTCCCTTCTCCAGCGATCCCCCTCTGGAGAGGGCGGACCATCCACCAATGAGCCTATCCCCACGTATGGAGCTGGCGACCCCCTCCACGGAGGACAGGAGACCATTTCAGAGCAGGTCAGGGGAAAGCGAAACCAGCGAATGTCGGGCCCAGATCCGATGTGTTCCCCGGCAGGCCGTAGACCGGCCTGTCCACTGCGCTTTTCCGCCAATTCCCATCGACATACTTGGGTCACAACCCATCCATATCACCGCAAGGCCCGACCGGCGCTCCCCAGCTCCCGGCAGGCCTCGACCACGCGGGCCGCCATGCCGTCCTCGCCCTCCCGGCCCCAGGACCGGGGGTCATACTCGTTCTTGGCGCCGACCTCGCCATCGACCTTGAGGACCTTATCGTAGTTGGTGAACATATGGCCGGCTATGGCCCTGGTGAAGGCGTACTGGGTGTCGGTATCGACGTTCATCTTGACCACGCCGCAGGAAACCGCCTTGGCTATGTCGGCCGGCTCGGAACCGGACCCACCGTGGAAGACCAGGAGGAAGGGCTTGTCGCCGGGAACTTCGGGGCCCGGAGAAGGGAATTGACCGGAACTGACGGCCCGGGCGGTTCGGCCCTGAATCTCCCCCAGGAGGTCGGGACGAAGCTTGACCACCCCCGGCTTGTAGGCCCCGTGCACGTTGCCGAAGGTGAAGGCCACCATATACCGACCCGACTCACCCATGCCCAGCTCGTCGACCACTTTCAGCCCGTCATCAGGCGAGGAATAGAGCCGTTCGTCAATCTGCGCGGAGTGGCCGTCCTCCTCACCACCGACCGTGCCCACCTCAATCTCCAGAACCGTGTGGGCGGCCTGCGAATCCTCCAGCAGTCCCTTGGCGACGGCCAGGTTGCGGTCCAAGGGTATGGAGGAACCGTCCCACATATGTGATTGGAAGAGTGGCTCCTGGCCGTGTTTCACCTGGTCCTTCTCATAGGCCAGGAGGGGACGGACCCATTCGTCCAGGTACTGGGGGGCGCAATGATCGGTGTGAAGAGCCACGGTGATCCCGGGATAATGGTCGATCACCTCCTGGGCGAAACGGGCGAAGGCGATGGAGCCGGTCACCCGATCGGCCAGGCGCTGCCCCGACAGGTAGGATGCACCACCAACCGAGACCTGGATGATGCCGTCGGATTCCGCTTCGGCGAACCCCTCCAGTGCGGCGTTCAGGGTCTGGGTACTGGTCACGTTGATGGCAGGGTAGGCATAGGAGCCGCGCCTGGCTGCATCGAGCATCTGCACGTACCGTTCAGGGGTTGCAAGGGTCATGCCTTCATTATCCCAGCATGCCGCGAAATTCGGGGTCTCTGACCCGCATGTCGACGCGCCCGATTCCTCCCATGCGGACAAGTCGAGCCGGTTTGCCCAAAAGTCTCACGATTAATTTCTCTTGGCGAACGTACATGCCCAAAGGTTGACAAGAATATCGACCCCTAGTAGTTTGTCAAGATGCAGTCTTGATGAAACGTTACATCAATGTGAAGATACAGCCTCCCCTGTCGGTCGGCCGTATGAAGGAAACGGCCCCGCAAGGGAAGCAAGGGTGGCCCGCACCCGCCCCTCCCGGGAAGGAAGCAACCGTGTCAGCAAGCAGCGAAACCCACAGGAAAATCATTCTGGACCTCGACACGGGCATTGACGACACCCTGGCACTGTCCTACGTGCTGGCCTCGCCCGATGCCGAACTGATTGGCATCACCGGAACCTACGGCAACGTGGTGGTGGAGCAGGGGGTGACCAACGACCTGAACCTGCTGGCCATGTACGGTCGTGAGGACATCCCCGTCTTCAAGGGCATCGACCATCCCAGCACCGCGGACTCGTTCTCGGTGCCGCCCGACTCGGCGATCTTCCACGGTGCCAACGGAACCGGCAACGTCGAAATACCCGCCCACTCGGACGCGAAGCCCCGGGATCAGGGGTCCGTGGACTTCATCATCGACTCGGTCCGCCGCTACCCCAAGGGTGAGCTGGTTGTGGTACCCACGGGCGCCCTGACCACCATCGCCGCCGCCCTGGAGCAGGCCCCCGACATCATCGACAAGATCACCATTGTCATGATGGGCGGCAGCCTCACCCAGCCCGGCAACGTGGGCCCCTTTGCCGAGGCCAACATCAACCAGGATCCTGAGGCGGCGAACAAGATCTTCGCCACCAAGGCGGACATCACCATGATCGGCCTGGACGTGACCACCCAGGTCCTGATGAGCCAGGAGGACACCGACTCCCTGCGCCGCACCGGCACAGAGGCAGGCAGGTTCCTGGCCGACATGACGGATTACTACATCCGAATCAGCGAGCAGGAGGAAGGGGTCTTCCTGGGCGGATGCAACCTGCACGACCCCCTGGCCGCCGCCGTGGCCATCGACCCCACCCTGGTCACCACCTTCGCCACCAATCTGATGGTGGAGACCGAGGGCCCTCAGCGCGGCCGCACAATCGGAGACCCCAAGAGGCTCCTGGACGAGACCAAGAACACCAAGGTGGCCCTCTCGGTGGATGCCGAGCGCTTCACCAAACAGTTCGTGGACAGGCTGAGGACCCTGGTCACCACACAGCGGAACGAACAATAGGAGGGGCATACGATGACCGAAACCGTTACGACCGGAACCACCGGAATCCCAGCCACCGAGGCCGATGACAACAGGGCAAGGACCAAGCGCGCCCTGCCCGCCCTCCTGGCCATCTTCCTCCTGGGAACCCTGATGATCCAGGCCTTCAACCTGGTCTTCCAGAACGTGGGCGACTCCCTGGGAATGTCCGCAAACGCCTCCCTGATCAGTACCCTGCCCGGCATCGTCCTCGGTGTGGTCTGCATGCTCTACGGGACGCTCTGCGACTACATCTCCCCGCGCAAGATGACCCTCTTCGGAGTGGGCGCCCTGATCATCGGCAGCCTTCTGGGCTTCCTGGGCGCCTCGAACTTCTGGGCCGTGGTCCTGGCCAGGATGATCCAGACCGCGGGTGGCCAGGTGGCAGGATCAGTCTTCCTGGTCATGGCCATGAAGTACCTGAACGACAAGGAGCGAGCCTTCTACCTGGGCGTCTTCAACGCGGTCTACTACGCCTCCTCGGCCGTGGGCATCTTCGCCGGCGGACTGATCACCTCCATCGACTGGAAGTACCTCTTCCTGGTCCCCCTGATCGCCGTCCTGCTGATTCCCCAGGTCCTGAAGAACACTCCGGACACCGGCGTCAAGGGCGAACGGATCGATGCCTTCGGCATCGCCATCTTTGCCCTGATCGCCGGATTCGTGGCCGTGTACTTCTCCTTCCCCGCCACCTGGATGCTTGGCGTCCTGGCCGTACTGATCGCCGTCTTCGCCGTCTACGTCTGGAAGGGCAGCAACCCCTTCCTGAGCAGGAAGTTCGTGACCAACGGGGCCTACATGTCTGTTCTTCTGGCCCTCTTCATCTTCTACTTCTTCAACTTCGCCTGCGTGCCGATCTACAACGTAATCGGCGACCAGATCTACCGGATCTCCCTGAGCCAGGTCTCCATCTGCCTGACCATCGTCTACCTGGTGGCCACCTTGGTGGGATGCCTGTCCGGAACAATCCTCTCGACCATCGGCAGGCTCCCCATGTTGGTCCTCTCCGCGGTCCTGATGATCGCAGGCAGCTTCGGATCGGCCATCTTCATCTCCTCGGGCTTCTGGACCCTGACCGTCCTGGCATGCGTCTTCATCGCAGGTATCACCATGTCATACACGCCCCTGTACGATTCCTTCTCGGCCACCCTGCCGACGGATCAGAACGGACGCGGCATCGGCATCGGCGACCTGATGATGAACACCTCGGCCTCGATCGGCATGGCCGTCTACAGCGGTCTCATGGCCGACGAGAGCTTCGGTTCCCGCGGGTTCCTGGGCGTCCAGCCCGGTACCCACGCCCAGGCGTCCAACATGTTCTGGGTCATGGGACTGACCGCCGTCCTTGCCCTGGTCATCGTCCTGGTCTTTCACGGGAACATGTCGGCGCAGGCCCCCAGGGAGGACCAGTGAGCCCCTTCAAGGGAATCAACATAGAAGACTTGGCCGGGTACCGCGCATCATGCCGGAATCCGACCGCCTAGACCGGGGAGGAAGTGGAAGTCGATTCACATCCGGCTTGTGATATCCCCCTCTTCCCTCAGCCGCCGGATGTGACGAGACAACGTCCACCCCTCCCCAGAAGTAAGGAAGGCCCCGTCAAGCCATAACGACGGGGCCTTTCTCTATGCCCGCCGAACCGATCTCCGGCTCCGGTGCCTTACTCCGGTCCGGCGCCGTACGCACAGAGGCACAAGCCGACAGCAGGCAGGAATCATCTCATGGTCGCAGAATCGACGGGCCATGCAATCCTGATATAAAAGAGAACCCGGCGGAATCGAATCCGCCGGGCGAGAGAGAAGAAAGGGAAATCAGTTATACTGCCGTCTTGACAACGCCAGGTCGACCTTGTCAATTGCCGACAATCACAGTAAACAACGTGCACCTTAAGAGGATGATGGGGTTACCTGAAAATTCGCTGAGAACAGACGTGGGGGGGGGGGCATCCCGGCAAGGAATCCCGCCATACCAGGTTGTAGACTGAAAACAGATGAATCGCCCTCGTAGTTGGGGTGCTTCTCCCCATCACCATAAGGAGATCAAATAGGCATGTTGCTCAGCGACCATGACATTCTGGATTCCCACGAAAGCGGACACCTGGATCTCGACCCTTGGACCACTGAAATGGTTCAGCCTTCCAGTATTGACGTGCGACTGGACAGGTACTTCCGCATCTTCAACAACCACCAGTACACCTATGTCGACCCGGCCGAGGATCAGGGTGCCCTGACCGAGCAGTTCGAGGTGGCCAAGGGGGAACCTTGGATTCTCCACCCTGGCGAGTTCGTGCTGGGATCCACCTGGGAGTACGTCAAGCTCGATTCCACCCTGGCCGCACGACTGGAAGGAAAGAGCTCCTTGGGCAGACTGGGTATTCTGACCCACTCAACGGCCGGTTTCGTGGACCCCGGTTTCGAGGGCCACATCACCCTGGAACTCTCCAACGTCAGTAACCTGCCGGTCAAGCTCTGGCCCGGCATGAAAATCGGCCAGATGTGCTTCTTCAGGCTCTCCTCGCCGGCGGAGTACCCCTACGGGTCCAAGCACAACGGATCCCATTATCAAGGGCAGCGCGGTCCGACCCCATCCCGTTCGTTCGTCAACTTCTACAAGGCCGACGTCTCCGACTGAGCTCCACCTTGCATCCACTTTTCCGCATAGCAGGAAATTGTAGAGATATCTTTTTATCCGTGCGTTTGAGTACTTGACTTGACAGAATAAGAGCGCTTGAAAATGCCAATTTTACGGGAAGCAGACCATGTCGAGAGCCGCTAAGCACTTCAACCATAGTACCCGTCACGGTCAGGCCGACTCCAGCACCGCGTTCATCAGGAAACAGGAATTGAGAAGAACGCGCACACACAGGACACTGGTCACGATCCTGATGGTACTGCTCCTTCTTAGCGTGCTTGCCGGCATTGCCGCCTTCCAGCTCTTCCGCGACATTAAACAAATCAAGGACCACGAAGAACACACACTGTCCCTGATAAACTCCTTCCGGGACGATGGTGTCCTTAAGAAGGCGGACACCATGGATCAGACCATAGCCGAGGCTCAAAGCGAATCCTCGCAAGCCGAGAAAATAGTACATGGACCCCTGATAAGCATGATTGCACATTTGCCGGTCTATGGCAATGATGTCAAAGCGGTCCAGGGGATGGTCGATGCGGCCGATGGAATCACCCAGGAGACACTGCCACAATTGAGCAGCATCACTCGGCAACTGTCGACGGCCTCCCTCAACACCCAAGACGGTCAGATAAATCTTAAACCCATCAGCCAGGCAAGTGCACAGTTCAACAAAACCAACACCGGCGTGCAAAATCGGTTACAGACGCTGAAGTCCCTTCCGCAACCAAAGATCGGATTCGTAAACGCCACCTACCAAGAAAGCATAGAAAAGCTCACCAAGGTCTCCGACAAGATCAACGAGCTCAATAATGGCATTCAGGTTCTCCCCCAGTTCATGGGTGAATCAGGAGAACGCACCTATATCATCGTGGCTCAGACCACCTCCGAGTCGCGCTCCGGCGGAGGTCTGATTGGCTCCATGGGCTCGATGACTGCTGTAAACGGCGAGATAACAGTCAACGACTTTCACCCCAACAGCGAGTTTATTCCCTTGGGAGGCGGCGCGGAAGCTGATGCCGAAAGCATCTTCTCCGGTCCCCTGAAAATGAGCTTCGATATTCGCGACCTGACGGCATATCCGGATTTCTCGCAGACCGCACAGACTGTCAACACCCGATGGCAACGGTCTCCTTATGCCGGACCCGTGGATGGTGTCATCATGATTGACCCTGTCTTCGTGCAGGAGATGCTGAAAATCGGCGGCCAGGTCAGGCTCTCCTCCGGAACGCTGCTCAACGGAGACAACGCAGCCGAGTACTTCTCCAACACGATATATAAGGAAATCCCTATCCTCCAACAGGATGCCGTCTTCGCCAGTGCCTCGCGAGATGCGCTGAACAATGTCCTTACGAATCTGGACATGGACAAGCTTATGAAACTGGCGAATCTCATCGCTCCCCTCGCCAAGGATAGACATCTTTACCTGTATACCTTCCATGAGGACGAGGCGGCACATTTCCAAGGCGCAGGATTGGCCAAGAATGCACCCGAGAGCGAGGAACGGCCTGAGGTCGGCATCTATCTGAACGAAAACAATCCATCGAAAATGGATTGGTACATACATCGCAAGACCACCATCACCCGTACCTCATGCTCATCCAGAGGTGCTCAGACTTATCATGTCAGCTTCTCCATGACCAATGAGATCTCCCAAAAGGATCTGAACGAAGCAGGTTGGTACATCCTCGGCGGCACACTACCCTTCACCCAGTCCGGTACAGCTCTTGAACGAATCCTGATTTATGCCCCTGCCGGTGGGAGCATTTCGAATATCAAGGGAGGTGAATTCCAGCAGGCCACGTTGAATGGCAAGCCCCTTATGACCGGAGTCTCATCGATTCCGCCGAACGGTACCGTCACGCTCGAATTCGATGTTACGACATCGGATAAGGCCACCAGCGATCTCATGCTCGACCAGACCCCCATGGGAAGGACGGATCCGGGAATCACCAACAGTGCCGGCCCTTGTCCGGTGCAGAAGGGCTGACTTCATCACCCCCCCGCCCATTGATGAGATCGCCCGCCGGCGCGGTACAAGGTAATGTATGTCATATGAAAGATTATTGAAACTTCTTCGTGATCAAGTGGACGCTAATTGACAAAACAAGAACCTGATAGGAAAGAACGTTATGACAATCTATTTTCTGCTTTTCATCTGGTTAATAGTTTGCTCAATCGTCTTTCTGAAACTCCCCGGACACGCACGAAGACTTGCAGAGTTCCTTTGCTCGGTCATTCCAGCGACAATGATTGCTGCGCTGAGATCGGTTGAAGTAGGAACAGACACCAAACAGTACGTCTATGCGGTCCTCCTCATCAAGAAACTGGGCTATGGGCAATACCACAGCAAGGGTATGTACTCGAACTATGAGCCCGGGTTCGTCATACTCCTGCGCCTATGCTCTCGGTTCGCCAACCCGGCTCGTATCCTCATCATCGTCTCATCCATCATCATCTGCGTCTTACCGTTCTTTGCCATCTACGCTCTGACAGACCGGCCGGCCCTGGTGTACTGCGCCTACTTCATGACCACGCAGTACTTCACATCGTTGACGGCGATGCGGCAATGCATCGCCATTGCGATCATTTTCATAGCCATACTCGTATTCACCCGTACACAGAACATATGGGTCACCATGCTTCTGGTGGTCGTGGCAGCCATGTTCCATTTGACGGCCATCATCGTGATCCCTCTGTTCATGGTGGCCAGGATCAGACCAAAGACAAGAACCACAGTCGTGGTCATGCTGATATTCGCAGCTCTGATTGCGATAGTAGGTTCGATGCTTCCGACAATCATCGGCATGATACCGAAGTACCGGGGGTACGCCACCCACGGTCTTCACTTCCTGCAGCCCGGCAGACTGATGCCGGCCATTCAGATACTCTTCTTCGGCATATTCCTGGCCGACCTTCTCATCGTCGGCAATACGCGGGAAGATCCACATGCAGAAGCCGCCAGGCCCCGGATAATCCCTAAGGGCCCCAGAAGCATCATCAGCCGGCATGCCAAGCCGTCCTATTACGATGTGGAGGGGAGGCGGCAGACCGGCCTGCTCTGGAACCTGGCGACATACAGTTGTGCATGCGGCATACTGGTAGGCACCAGCGTTCTGTTCACCAATGTCCTGTACCGCCTGATGTATGAGCTTTTGCCCTTCCTGACCTTGGTCATCCCCACGCTGTTCATGACCAAACCGAAGACGACACCGCAAAAGATCATGCACGCCTTGTGCGCCCTGGCCCTGGTGCTCTTTTTCGTGGCTTTCCTGCTCGTACCGCAACGCTGGTTCGGAATCAACCCATACGCGCTGTACTCGGGAGCTCCACGGATCTAACTACCGCCGTCGGCCTCGCCGCAACAGATGTACCAAGATATCCTTTACCTGCCAGATCTGTACAGCAACGACAGCCAGGAGGCAGCCATAGGCAACCAGTTTGTATGGCGTTTGGTCCATGCAGATCGAGAATGACGATACCAGCAACAGTACGATGGTCATGACGGTTACGGTACGTGATGCATCGATAGTGACAAAACGCCGAGAGTCCAACAGCCGCATCAGCCAGACCAGGGCATTACCGAGCGCCGTGGCGATTCCGGCCCCAGGCAAGCCAATCAATTTCAGGAGGATCCAGGTCCCCGCTACGCAAACCAACGCACCAACCACCGTGGTGACGAACAGGTACTGGGTCTTCATACTGGCCGTGTAGACCGACCCGTAGAAAGTGTTCAGGGCACTGAAGTAGAAGGCCACCAGAAGGATAGGCACGAGGGTCCAGGCCTGGAAGAAGTCCTTCTGGAAGAGCAGGGTTGCGATCCACTTGGAGGAACAAATCAGCAGGATCGTGGTTATGGCCAAGCCGCACTGGTACACCTTGAAGACCGTGCTGAAGAATGCGTCACGTCCTTTCTCCCGGTACTCCTGGAAGGCGGAAAGATTCCATGCCTGCTGGAAAATGGAAGCGACCATATTCAAAATTCCCGGAATCCTGCTGGCGGCTGCGAATAGCCCTGAAGCGCCGATACCGATGAAACCGGTGATGAAGAACCTGTTGATGCTCTGACTGACCCACCAGAAGAGGGCATTGGGCACAAGGGGCAGGGAATAGGCGAAGAGGGAGAGGAGGCTCCTGGACAGATTAAATGTCCCAAAGCACTGATGACGCAATCCGCCCACCAGAAGATACCACAGGCATCCGGCCGTATTACCCAGGACCCAGGAGAGGAAGAACCCGACAACCCCCAGATGAAGAACGGCTATGGTAACCACGGCCGTCCCTATATTCACCAAAGACGACAGGATCGATGCGACCATCATGGTCCGCATCTTGTCAAGACCGCGGGCCACGACGGATAGGTAGTTGTGGATGGCCATGGTCGCATAAGCGGCGATGAACCAGACCTTGTAGGCCCCCAGACCGCCAAAGAAGCCCAGGTCCAGAAGAGGCAGGAGAAGAGCCACCAGGATACAACTGGCACCTGTGACGAGAAAACCAAAGCGTATGTACTGATTCGCCCGGCTCCGGTCGTCAATGGCATACCTCAGAACAGCGTCGGCAACGGAACCGGTCACTATGGGAAGAACAAGCGCGGTAACCGTGTTCAGCATATCGGTTATGCCGAATTCGGCGGCTGTCAAGTAATACGTATAGAACGGTACCAGCAGGAATGTTATGAGTTTTATCGCCACATTGCTTACGGTGAACGCGCCAACGTTCTTAATCAGTCTGCCATACTTAGACATAGCTTCCAAGCCACTCCATCCGCCTACGGCTGTTCGTCAGCACCGGCATGCATCCATGCCCTTACTCAGCAGCGAACTGCATCTTCCAATCATGTATTGCCTGGTCGGGAATGTGAATGCCGAAGGTCGTTTCCTGCTCGATGAAATCGTCCATGGAATCCTTCAAATCAGCACGCATGGCGATGGGAAGACCCGTGTCCTTTGCTATGTCGGCCGCACGGTTATCGATGGACACAATCCTGGAACGTATGCGGTGATTGAGGCAGTATATACCACAGTGCAGGCGGGTGCCGAAATAATCGATGTCCTTATGGGTGGCGACAAATTCCCTCAGCCCCGGCAGTCCGGTACGGATGAGCTCTATCCCTCCGATATGGGGCAGGAGCCTCAACCTGTCTTCATCCTGCGTTCCTTGGACCCACAGATACACGGTACGATAGTGCTTCTGCAGATTCCTGAGCATATAGCCGTCCATTGTCGGGTCGAAATTGTAATCCGTTATGGATGTCAATACATCAGTATGCTTCTTACGTGGGATGGATGCGCAGAACTGCTCGGTCAGATCCCACATCGTCACACAGGAGGTATTCAGGACATTGGTGATTCCGATGTCCTTCAGCGCCTTCTCCGTATGGCCATCTCGCACGGAATGGATATGGTCGCCAGCCAGCAGATTCCTGAGTATTCTTCGGGTCGGCGCATTGAATCCCGTTCCCTCAGCGGCATCGGCCAGTCCTACAGCCAGCAGCAACACAGAGTTCCGGTAGTAGTTCACATGCCCGGGCAGGGCTATCGAATGATGCCTGTTCATGTGCGTGTTCAAGGCATTGGTGCCGCAGAGTATCTTGAGCCTGCCCTGCACATCAGGACCGACATCAACCCGTCCCCCATGCACTGGAATTCGGCGGATATGCTCCAGGTTGAACAACCGCGAAAGCTGTTTGTTGGCATAGTGCATGATGATATCGTCGCCGGCGTTCCAGCTCAGCATTCCGGTATCCAGAAGAATCGGGTCTCCCCCATGCCCGCTACCCGTATCGCGTGGGGTGCTGCACTCGTACTTCAGATACACGGCGGATTGGCGCAGGTACTTCAGCCCTTTCTGCACGGTGGAAGCATATGTACTAGTACCGTCTCGACTCATTGTCCTACCCTCTCGCAAATACCGTAAACTCTTCTCGTCCATTCATTACCGCAACAACACCTGATTCGCACCGGGGCGCTTGGCATACCGGAAAGACAGCAAGATGCGGCTAACCCCAGGCAGTGGAAGGCGCCCGGAAACAAAACGACCTCGCAGTACAACGGCCTCGTATCGGAAGTAACAGGTTGTGGCACACCAGCAGCATCATTGCCCTCCCGCCTTGGTCGCCTTGTCTCCACTGGCAAGACGCAGGTAGTAATCCTGCATGTGTTTCGCTGTCTCCCGGATGTCAAACCCTGCAGCTTGTACCGCTTTCAGACCTGAGGCGCGGTTCGACAGGTCCCTGTCCCAGTCCTTGACGATCTCTTCCGCCCATCCACTTGCGGGACCGGTAATCGAACAATAATGCGCGGCTTGAGAGATGAAGACATCGGAGGGGACCGTCTCCGAAAAGATGCTTGGCAGACCATTGCATTGAGCCTCCACTCCCGTTAGAGGAAGCCCCTCGTAGAGGGAGGGAAGCAGGAAAACGTCAGAGGCGGAGTAGTACCATTCAGGATCCGCCGATACGCCGACGAAACGTACGTTCTCCTCCAGATGGGACTGAGCCACACGGGCTTGGATATCGGCCTTGGTTTCACCCTCGCCGATCATAACCAGCACGACCGAGGGGACCAGCTTCTTTACCGCTTCGAGCACGTCAATCAAGTATGCATGGTTCTTCTCGGCCGCAAACCGCCCGACATGGCACAGAACCAAGGCTTGTTCATCAATATGCAGGTTCTGGCGGATTCGGATTCGAGTATCCATGTCGAATCGGAACCGCTGCACATCAATCGCGTTACGAACAATATGGAAGGGCCTATTACCGAAGTAGTACTCTCCCGCGCTGCCGGAGCAGGCCAGCAACTGAGTCGCATGCCGCCAGGACTGCTGGATCAGGGCTTTCCTTACATATCCTCTCACACTTCTGATATATGAACTCTCGTGAGCATGGATAATCCTATTGGCGACACCCCACTTCTGCGCAGCCTGTAAGTAGAAGAGAGCTGTGGTGCCCATGTGTCCATGCACCAGAGAGAACTCTCGATGCTCGTTAAAGAACCGATCCAAGTCGTTGCGGTAATCGAAGAACCTGTCCTTGCGTTCCATGTAAGGAATGCGGTAAATCAGTCCCCCCAAGGAACGAATCTCATCATCAAAGAACTGATCATCCGAGTAATGCTCCAGGAAATCGAACTGCACCTGATCCCTATCGACATTGCGATACAGGCTCATGATGAAGTTCTCCAGGCCCCCCTGCTGCATCTTCGGCACGACCTGCAGAACTCGAACCCTTGCTCCGCTCATGCCTCGACCTCCTTACGCAGAACCTGCGTATAGATGATTCGCCGTATACGATTCGGCAGCAGGCAGATAATCATGTGGGGAAAAGTGGAGATGCAGAAGTCTGCAAAGCTCGAATAGCCACGTCTCCAAAGGCCATATTTGAACCTCCACATATCCGACAGGTACCTGAACCCCCCGCGCCTCACATAGAAATCCTCGCTCACCCGCATAGCCACCAACGGTTTGTCGATGTTCCCGACCCTGCCACCAATCCCGATGATCCTATTGAAGAGATCCCAATCCTCGAAATACGGGTAATCACCGTTGTAGTTTCCCGCCTTTTCAACAATGCTCTTCCTGAATACGACAGAAGGGTGCCTGAAGGGATTCCGACGTTTCGAGTACGCCCTGATTCCTGTCTGTGTCACGGGCAGATCCGTACGGGCAATGGGATGATGCATATCGCCGATGAACTCCGTGACCTGGGAACCTACCAGGTCCAAATGCTCCGAGTCCATCTTTCGCAGTTCAACCTCCATACGCTCGGGTGATGAGTAATCATCGGAGTCCATCCGTGCAATAATCTCATTCCGGCATCGAAGGACCCCTTGTGACAAGGCCTTACCAAGCCCGCAATTGTCTTTCAACGGCACTATGGTGAACATCCCTGGGTGCGCCTCCGCGTACTCCGATATAAGACCATGGAGGGCATCGGGAAGAGGACCATCTTCAACCAGCAGGATTTCTTCAGGCGGCCGGGTCTGGTCGATAATGCTGGCAAGCGCAAGCCGAAGGTTATCCGACTCCTCCTTCGCATAGACGCTCATGAGAACGCTGTATCGAGGCCTCCGCAGCATTGAGTCTTCGCTCCTTCCTTAGGTTCCGGCTTACGCGATAAACGAAAATTACATGGTCAATTTAACGCAACTAATATATTCTTTCAGGTCGTTCCCACTTCCAATTCAAAACTTGCACTTGGTCAATGGCATGGGCACCTGGTATCAACAGCCATGGCTCCTCTTCGTGCTTGATCCGAACCGACCTATCCAGGGTTCTTCCATCGCCGCCGGAAAATAGCGGAGCCGTCTTCGGCCTGATTCCACGCTGCTTATGGATTCCCGGTCTGCTCATCTGCGGGACCTGCCACCGTCATGTGGTGTCCGAACGGTTCACAAATCCCCGCGGACGGTGGTCGCATTGGTCCCGCAACCACAGTCAGAAATAGTGTGTTTTCAATGATTATTTGATGGCCACACCGCTCCCGGATGGCATTAAGTTCGCGAATTTCAAGACACTGCAAC
>NZ_CALYOY010000040.1 GCF_945269915.1 uncultured Bifidobacterium sp.
TCGCCGTACCGCGATGAAAGCGTATACCGCTCCAGGCCCTCCAGAAGGGTATCCACCCCGTCCAAACGGAGGGCCGACCCGAAGAAGCAGGGGAAGAGACGGCGATCGGCCACCAACTTCGCCAGGCTCTCGTCCGGTACACCGCCGGTCCTGAGGTATTCCTCCATGACACCCTCGTCAAGCAGGGCCACATCCTCCATGCCGGCCTGGTCCAACCCATGGCTCAGGTCCAGGCAGGCCTGGGACCATCGCCTCCTGCTCAGATCGATGATCCGCTGGGAGTCAGCACCGGAAAGGTCCATTTTGTTGACGAATATGAAGGTGGGGACCCCATACCGCGCCAAGAGCCTCCACAGCGTGTCGACGTATCCCTCCAGGCCGGAGGTCGCATCGACGACCAGAAGCGCGTAGTCCAGAACGGACAGGGTACGCTCCATCTCGGCGGAGAAATCGACGTGCCCGGGTGTATCGACAATTGTCAGTTCCAAGTCGTGGAAGATCAGCCTGGCCGGTTTGGAGAAGATGGTGATACCCCGCTGCCGCTCCAGATCATTGGTATCCAGGTAGGCATCACCGTGATCCACCCTGCCCAGGCGACGAATCCGTCCGGCCCGGTAGAGCATGGCCTCGGACAGGGTGGTCTTGCCTGCGTCGACGTGGGCCAGCATGCCCAACACGATCCTCTTGGTCAACCCGAGTCCTCCATTCCTCCACGACCGTCTGGGAAGCCGCCGGTGTCCGGACCTGTCCGACTTCTACCGGCATCAACCATACGCAAGTTGCAACCCTGCCGCACGTCCGGCCATAGCCGACGGTAAGGGTCACCTCGGGGTCGATACCTGGTAGGTCAGGTCGTGGATGACCCGGCCGGCCTCAATCCCCTTACGTTCGAAGTTGGTCACGATTCTCCCCTCGAACCGCTCCGACTCCATAAAGGTGGCGTGGGGCAGGGAGGCGGCCTGGTCCACCGTCCCCTTGCCCACGTGCCGGATGGGCAGACCGACCGGCAAGTTCCCCAGGTTCCTGAACCGTGGGTTCCCGTCCATGACCTCGTGCACGTGCAGGGCGTAGTCCTCGATATCCGTGGCGATTCGCCAGACCCCGCCGGCTTCCAGGCAGTCCGCCAGATCATCGGCCAAGGCCGGCTGGACCAGGCGGCGTTTGTGGTGCTTCATCTTGGGCCAGGGATCGGGGAAGAAGGTCCAGACCTCCGCAATCATGCCCGGGACCATCCGGGCCAGGAGGTCCGGGGCGTTGACCTGGGCCAGCCGCAGATTATCCAGGTCGGACTTTCCGGCCTTGAGCATGGTGTGGGCCAGGCCCGGCCGATAGACCTCCAGGGCCAGATAGTTCCGCTCAGGGTGTTCCCGGGCCGAAGCCACGACGTTCTCTCCCTGACCGGACCCGATCTCGACGATCAGTGGCGCCTCCCGACCCCAGATGGACCGGATCATGGCGGCATCACATTGAAGGTCCTCCCCCACAGTCAACGATCCCTCCGCCTGCCCCAGGTCGAGGAGGTATCGGGAGGAGTACTCCGCCCAGGCCCGTGCCAGACGGTCATTGAGTTTCTCGGACCGCCTCGCATAGGAGACGATGGACCGGCATCCGGCATTGCGCTCTGGTTCTGCATTCATCACACCTCATATATATCCTGGAAAGTGCCGAGAAACGGGACTACCAGGAATTTGTCCCCGTGATATACTCAATATATAACAAAAAACAACAAATTATTGCAAAACCGAACAAGTCTCCCTGGTCCGGTTTTCGACAGGAAAGGCAAACACATGTCCGTTTTGGTTACAGGCGGTTGCGGGTACATCGGTGCCCACGTGGTCCACGCCCTCCATGAAGCCGGCAAGGAGGTCGTCGTGGTCGACGATCTCAGCTACGGCAAGCCGACCCGTATCGGCAAGGCCCGTCTCTACGGTGCCGACGTGGCCGCCCCGGGTGCCGATGAGCGTCTGATCGAAATCATCAAGGAGAACGAGGTCGATTCGGTCATCCACTTCGCCGCCCGCAAGCAGGTGGGCGAATCGGTCGAAAAGCCCATCTGGTATTACCGCCAGAACCTGAACGGCATGATCAACGTCCTGGCCGCCATGGCCCGGACCGACGCCAAGAAGCTGGTCTTCTCCAGCTCGGCCGCCACCTATGGCGAGCCCCCGGTCGATGTGGTCCCCGAGGACGTCCAGCCCATGCTCCCCATCAATCCCTATGGGCAGACCAAGCTCTTCGGCGAATGGATGGCCCGGGCCTGCGAGGAACCCCACGGCATCCGCTTCTGCGCCCTGCGCTACTTCAACGTGGCCGGCTGCGGCCCCGTGGAGCTGGAGGACCCCGCCATCCTCAACCTGATTCCCATGCTCTTCGACAGGCTCAAGCAGGGCAAGGCGCCTGCCATCTTCGGTGACGACTACCCCACCCCCGATGGGACCTGCGTGCGGGACTACATCCACGTCTCCGACCTGGCCGATGCCCACATCGCCGCCCTGGGTTACCTGGACCGCGATGAACGCAAGTACGATGCCTTCAACGTGGGCACCGGTGAGGGCACCTCGGTCCGTCAGATTGTGGACGAGGTCAAGAAAGTCACCGGGCTTCCCTTCAAGGAGGCCGTCAAACCACGTCGTGCAGGCGATCCACCCCACCTGATCGGCGACCCCACCCGGATCAACACCGAGATGGGTTGGCACGCCAAGTACTCCGTGCAGGACATCGTCGAGTCCGCCTGGCGGGCATGGCAGGCGAATCCCGATCACCATATCGACACCGCCACCTGGAAGCAGACCGACTGATCCGTTCACCGTACTCAGCGACGCGCCGGGGGCTTGCATTCCCCTGTCCGTCATGTAGACTTTTCTCTTGGCTGTCCAAGCAGCCACGGCTCCGTAGCTCAGCTGGTTAGAGCGCCGCCCTGTCACGGCGGAGGTCACCGGTTCAAGTCCGGCCGGAGTCGCTGGGAATGGTCTGACCCGGTTTGTCCGGGTCTTTTCGACTGTTCATGGCTCTGTAGCTCAGTTGGTAGAGCGAGCGACTGAAAATCGCTAGGTCAACGGTTCGATCCCGCTCGGAGCCACCAGCAGTAATCCCCTCTCCCCTCCGTGGGAAGAGGGATTTTTATATTACGCAGGCGATTTCACAAGCTGAGGCAAGCAGTGGTCCAAAGGGAGAGGAACCCCCGGAAAGTCCGCAGCCCTCCACATGGAAACACCAAAAGACCATCAAGGAAAAGAGCCCACACAACCACCACCGCTGGAACCGGCGTTCAACAGGCACGACATACCTCAGGATCGGGTATACCTCGCCGGACTCAGAGCTGGTCAGCCACCCAATCGACGATGTACGGTGCCGTGTGCTCGATCTGGTCGATGGCCACCTCGAACTCATGGGAGCCGCCATACCAGGGGTCGACCAGGTCGAGCCGGCTCTCCTGTCCTGGAGCCGGCTTGGGCAGGTCCGGGTCAAAGCTCCTGTAGAGGTGGACGGCCTGACGCTTCTGAGACGGGAGGAGACGAAGCAGGGACCTCATATGGTCCGCGGTCATGGGCAGGAGCAGGTCGGATTCATCCGCCTCCTCCCTGCTGATTCGATGGGCGAAGTGGTCCGAAGGAACCTCGTAGCCCCGCTCACGCAGAACCTTCTGGGCGCGCCGGTCAATGGGATTGCCGAATTCCTCGTCACTGACCCCGCTGGACTGGACCACGACCTTGTCGGCCCCCAGTCCCCGGTCTTCGAAGAACTTGCGGAGGATGATCTCCGCCATGGGCGAGCGGCAGATGTTACCGGTGCAGACGGTCATGACCGTGTACGGTCCCGGTCTGCAAGTGCCGTCAGTCCTGCCTGAGCCCATCATCGCACCTTCTCATATGTCGTGAAGCAATACCGTGCAATCCGGGAAGACTGCTCGGTACTGGCCGGAACCTCCCACTCCCCCTGTTCGGAAACCCGCCAGAACCGTTTACGAACCAGGTCATCCATATCAGGCATGAAGGTATCCGCGGGAACCTCCAGGTCCAGGTCGGTCACAAAAGCCCGGTCGGCCAACGGGAAGAAGGACTCAAAGAGCTTGGCCCCCCCAATGATCCAGATCTCTCCCCGATCCATCCCATCCGCGGGAATGGCCTCCTGCTGGGCCATGTCGAGGGCATCCTCGGCCCCCGTGACCACCGTGGCACCCGGTGCCCGGTAGAGGGGGTCGGTCGTGACGACGATGTTGTCCCGGTTGGGCAAGGGCTTGGACCCCATGGACTCCCAGGTCCTGCGTCCCATGACCACGGGGTGGGAGATGGTCAGCTCCTTGAAGTGCCGCAAGTCCTCGCTCAGATGCCAGGGCATCCCGTTCCGATTGCCTATGGCGCCAGGCCGCCCGTCCGTGGACCGCGCCTGTGCCCAAATCAGATTGACAGAGGGGGGACGTTCAATGTCCCCTTCCGAATCCTGCCAATACTCACCACCTAAAAGCCCGGCCTGCCCGGGCTCGGGTTCGTGATAGCCGCTACGGCTACTGTCATGCTCCATCTGTTGCATTCACTCCTCGTGAAGGGTAGGTATACCAGCCCATGATAATCAACTACCTTGACGGCGCAAGCCCCGACAAGCGGTTCTTCAGACGGCCACCGGGGCCTTGATGGCCGGGTGGCTCTGGTAATTGACCAGCTCGAAATCCTCGTACCGGTAATCGAAGAGCGAGGGCGCCTTCCTTATCCGCATCTGCGGATAAGGATAGGGAGTCCGCGAAAGCTGCTCCAGGACCTGGTCGATGTGGTTGTCGTAGATGTGGCAGTCCCCGCCGGTCCAGACGAACTCCCCCGGTTCCAGCCCCGTCTGCTGGGCCATCATCATGGTCAGGAGGGCGTAGGAGGCGATGTTGAAGGGAACGCCCAGGAACATGTCGCAGGAGCGCTGATACAGCTGGCAGCTCAGACGCCCGTCGGCCACATAGAACTGGAAGAGGGCGTGGCAGGGCGGCAGGGCCATCCGGTCCGTTTCGGCCGGGTTCCATGCACTGACAATCATCCGCCTGGAGTCGGGATGGGTCCTGATCAGATCCAAAACCGTCTGGATCTGATCGATGGTCCGGTTGGGATCCTCCGTGGTCGGCGCAGGCCAGCTTCGCCATTGAACCCCATAGACCGGGCCCAGATCGCCGGTCTCCGGGTCGGCCCACTCGTCCCAGATGTGCACGTTGTGCTCCTGGAGCCAGCGGACGTTCTGCGACCCCTTGAGGAACCAGAGCAGCTCGTAGGCGATCCCCCGGAAATAGACCTTCTTGGTCGTGAGCAGGGGGAAGGCGGAGAGATCGAACCGCATCTGCTGGCCGAAGAGGGAGATGGTCCCGGTTCCGGTCCTATCCGACTTGAGGTTACCCTCCATGAGTATCCTGCGGACCAGATCCTCATATGGCATGGGGATATCGGTCTGTGGACGTTCCGGGATCCTGGAACGAATTTCCTGCAACTGTTCTTGGGACAAAGCCATGGTTGCCAGTCTATCAAGCCGCGGCCAACATGGACCCGAATCTCTCCCCTGGAACAAGCGCGGACCGCTTACGCCGGGGACATAGCGCAAGAGGACAAAACAGCCGATTAAGGTTAGATTGAAGGATAGGGCACGCCGGCCAGGTGTCGGCGGCGCAACGCATCCCTCCCGGGGTGCCTGATCAAGGAGGAAACATGGGCAAGAGACTGTGGGTGGAACGCAACAAGGATGGTTCCTGGGACGCTTTTTCGGATGAAGGCGCCCATATCAAGTTCGGCAAGGGCAAGGGACAGTTCAATCCCGGTGACCTGATGAAGATCGCCCTGGCAGCCTGCGGTGCCCTGTCCAGCCAGTTTGCGGTCGAGAACACCCTGGGCGAGGGCAAGGGGGCCAAGATCGTCGTCGACGGCACCTATGACCCGGAGGATGACGCCTACCTGAGCTTTACCGAGCATGTGGACGTGGACGCCACCGATGCCCACCTGAGCCAGGAGGAGGCCGACAAGCTCGAGGAGCGGATTCGCCGACACATCGCCAAGGCCTGCACGGTTGAGCATACCTATGAGCATGAGACACCGGTCAGGCTGGCCGTCAAGGTTCGCCACTGACACCAGCGGTCGATGCTCCGAGCGGCGACCACCACACATGCGAGATGACCCCCCTGGGTATGATTCGTGCCCAGGGGGGTCATCTCGCATCCATCAGGGTTGGTATGCCCCGGAACCAGTCAATGAACCCCCGACCCGGCCCGGAGCCGAGCTGGGACTTCAGCCGGACCACTACTTCTGGCGTTCCGGATCAATCTTGGATTCGATATCGGCCAGCTGCTCGGGCTCGGCCGTGTCGACGGAAACCTGCTCCACGCCGGTGATCTGGTCGATATCCTTGGTTTCGACCACCAGACCGCCCTCCGCGGCCGCCTTGAGCCCGGACTCTTCGGCTTCCACATACTTGCGGGGAACCACGTATACGGGGCTGACAGCGTGCTGAAGAAGACCCTGACTGGTCGATCCCAACAGGAGGCCGGTGAAGCCGCCACGGCCACGGGATCCGACAACGACCACGTCATGGGTCTTGCTGGCCTGGGTCAGGGCCTCGACGGCCGAACCCGGCACCACACTCTTGGTCACCCGCAGGCCGGGATAGGTCTTCAACAGGGGGGCGATACGGGTGTTGAGATCATCCAGGTAGGAGTCCATGACACTGCGCTCCTCGACTGAACCCGTACCGGTGAGGCCTGAGATATTGGGAACCGCCGACATGACATTGAGTTCCGCGTTCCAACTGTCCGCAAAGCCTGCGGCAATCTGCAGGGCCTTCAGACCCCACTTCGACTCGTCGGAACCGACGGCCACACGCTTGATCTGGTTGTTCAGGTGCATCAGGTTGCCGTCGTCATCGGTGTAGGGCACGACAACGATGGGGCAGTAAGCATATGCGGGCAGACTGGAACTGGTGGTGCCCAGCAGACGCTCGGCCAGTCCTCCCTTGCCGCGGTTGCCGATGACGATCAGCTTGTAGTTGCGGCTGAGCTCCACGAAAACGGAGGAAGGATCGCCCGTGACGATCAACGTGGCCGCGCTGACACCCTGATCATCTGCGATGGCCTTGGCCTTGGACAGAATCTCCTGGGCATCGTTGTGGGCGGCCACGTCATCGCCCATGGTGGTGTATGTGGCATCAAATGAGACCGCTGCATAGCTGGGAAGGGAGTAAGCGCACACGATCTGCAGGGTCAACCCCGCATGCTTGGCGAAATTGGCAGCCCACCAGGCAGCCTTGTAACTGGCATCCGAACCGTCGACACCTACCAGAACAGCCTTATCGTTGCTCATCAGACGACCTCCTTGTACTCGTGGCGATGCAACAAGCTTGACACCGCTCCTACTTTCAGGATAGCCCACCGGAGTTCGATAGATAAGTCGGGAGACGGGGAACACGCCCGAATACCCCCCTACCCCGGCGCCTGATTCCCGGCGGTACCAACCCTCCACATTTCCAGAAGCGGGAGTCTGGCCGTCATTGACCAATCACAGAATTACATATAAGAAAAGCGCCCCAAACCGGGCGCTTTTCAGAATCCAATCCCGAGGTCGATTTTCTCAACCCGCCGGACTGCCGCTCAGACCAGTCGACGATAGGAGAAGGCCTGGTAGGGAGCCTGGACCTTGACGGTCTGACCGGGGGCGGGAGCGTGAATCATAAATCCATTGCCCACGTAGATGCCCACATGCCCGGGAGCCACCATCAGATCCCCAGGTGCTGGATTGCTGACCGGCACACCGAAACCGGCCTGGGCATCCGCACTATGGGGAAGGGCGACACCGAAATGCGCAAAGACGTACTTGGTGAAACCGGAGCAATCGAACCCGCTCGGGCTCTCACCGCCAAAAACATAAGGAACGCCTTGGAACTGCATGGCATAGTTGACCACATCCTGACCGGTACCAGTCACAGGAGCATCATTGACCGGCACGGCAAGGCGCTGGCTGGACCGGCTGGCCGCCTCGGACTGGCGCCTGGACGCTTCCGCAGCCTGAGCCGCCTGAGCCGCCTGACGGGCCTCGGCATCCTTTTCAGCCTGGGACTTGGTGGTCGGAATACTCAGAGACTCGATACCACCCCAATTTGAGTCCTTCTCAACCGTGGTCGAGGTGGACTCATCGAGGAGGTTGGCCCTCACCCTGTTGTGAGGTGCAAACGAGCGAGATGAGGTAACTGCGGAATCTGCGCTATCTGCGGCATTGGCTACAGCCGGAATTCCCGCAAGCAAGGAGCCGCACAAAGCGGCCGTTGCGAGGAGAGTCACATTTTTTCGTACGTTTTTCATCGCTCATAATCCTATCACAACAATCGGTGATTGTTGATCGTATTCGGGAAACCCACAGGGGAGACGAAACGAACAACCAGACCCAGTCCGGAAGGAGGAAAAACCCTCTACCCGACATCAGGGAATTCTCGGGGCAGACCACCGAAGAAGACGGATATCCTAATAATGGATGTACTGCAAGGCATGAACATTAGTCAGGGTGCGCGAATAAGTCTTGCCGTTCATGACGGCACCGCACTCCGAGGTGACGATTGACCCATCGGCGTTGATCTTCTCAACAATGGCCACATGACCGTAGAAGGCGTCGGAACCCTCCTGGCCTGCCTGGAAGACGATGACATCACCGACGTTGCGGGGTGTGTCATCGACCCAGTACCCCAGGGCCTTGGCCGAAGCGGCCCAATCCCTGCCGTTGCCCAGGTGGGAACCCACCGGCAGGCCCAGTTGGTGACGGCGGGTATAGGCCCACCATGTGCACTGGCTGAACTCATAGGCATTGCCACTGTCACCGGTGGCGTGGTTGGGATTGAACCCCGAAGGAATCACATCCTGGTTCACGTCCATCAACCTGGCGACGGCCGGATTGTTGGCCAGGGACCTGGACATCTGTCCGGCATCGAGTCCTTCATCACCGAGCTGCCAGGAGCCCTCGTTCGTCTGGGAGACGTCCGACAGATTCCGACGGGCCTCGGAACGGGAGACCGTATTGCGGCCATACATAGTGGAATCCAGGGACCCCGCAGAGGAAACAACGGCATTCCCGGTACTGATTGCCAATGGTATTGAAGCATCATTCCTGGCCTGTGACATGACCAGAGAGGAGGCTGCGGCACCGACCAGAACGGTCAGGGCCGAACCGGTCACCAGGTGGGCACGGCGTGCCTCGGCCTTGGCGGCCAGACGGATGGAACGACGGGTAGGAGGGGCCACCTCGTTAAGTTTGGCGGCCAGGGCGTCATCAACACCCGTGTCCACCTGTGATCCGGATGCTGAAGGAGGGGACACGAATCTGCCTATACGTGCGCCTTTCCTGGCCGTAGCCCGATGCGCAGCATGCTTCATATATCAATCACCCCTGTTTGCGTTCCAACACGGCTTTCGTGTCGTTCCACGAACCTTCACAAGTGAACACCTTAAACCAATCCACAACATTCGACAAATGTCATTGCTTGTCCACCCTGGTGTACTCAACCACGGCATCCGCGTTGGTTCATCTTCGACAACCGCAGATCCTTTAGGGTTATATGGCGCATGTTCGGCCAGGGTCCACTGTGACACGGACACCTTTTGTCGGCGTGTCAGCGCCGGTGTGTCGTCCATTGGTCCACTTACAGCGAACCGGCGGTCCTGGTCAGACGGGAGTGGAGGCCAGGAGGAAGGAACCGTTCTCCTGGGCCGGTTCTGGGTTCATACCAGATCGCTGGGCCATGGTGATCTCGACCCGTCCGTCCTCCGAGGGGATGAAGACGGCCTGACCCTGCCGCAGGGTCAGGGACTGGTATTCGGTCGAGCACTGCACGGCCCCCTCGGTGCAGAGGAGGATGCGCGGCCCCCGGCGGGGGATCATGAGACGACGCGGCCCCAGCTTGTCGATCAGGTCTCCATAGCGCTGATTCAGCCTGGTCAGGAGGGGCCAGGCCGCCCCGCCCTTGGACACGTTGCCGTAGACCAGCATGTACTCGTTGATCTTGGGCCGGTAGGTCACCATGTTGTGCATGATCAGGGTGGCGATCATCGAGCTGGATGGGTCGATGGTGGCGTTGGGTTGGCAATCCAGACTGCGCAGCAGGTTGGGAATGTCACGATGCTTGGGGGTCATGCCCGCCCTCAGGACATTGTCGGAGTTGGTCATGATCTCGGCCGCCGTGCCATGGATGTAGGCATGGGGGGTGCCCGCCGGAATGAAAACGGACTCCCCCTCCTCAAGGCAGACCGGATTGAGCATCAACAGACACAGGACCGACGGGTCGCCAGGGAAGGCATGGATGGCCTGGAGGGCGTTGTCCATGGCCGCCCGGGCCTTTCGTCCCCTGACCTTCAGACTGGCTGCCTCCAGGGCCGGTCCGAGCGTATCGGGTGAGACCTTGGGGGCGGTAACGGCGGCATGGAAGGCACGAAAGACCCTCCGTCTGGAATCCGGCCATATCAAGGAGGAGACGGGCATCATGGCATCGGCCTGGGCGAACTGTGCCGGCGGAACACCCATGTGGAAGGTCCGCGCGGTCAGGGCCTCGGCCATCAGGCCGGCCAGGGGGTGGTCGACCGCCCGTAGGAGGGTCAGCTGGAAGGGCACCGGGGCGAAACCGACCGAGGCTGTAAAGGGTTCCAGGGCCACCACCATCTCGTTCTTGGCCAGGGTGTCCTTGAAGGAACGCTCCGGGGCCTCCTTGGGTATGCCGGCGGCGTTCTCCCGGTTGAATCCCGCCCTGGCCTCAAAATCCAGAGGATGGACCTGAAGCGAGAGGGGAATGCGGGCCGAGATGACCTTGAAGAGGTAGGGCAGGATGGGCCCGAACAGCTGCGAGTCATGCTCACCCAGCATGGTCATGGGGTCACGCCGAATGGCATCGGTCAGGGGAACCTCGACCCCGTCGGACAGGGTCAGCGGTGAAGGGGATTCCGCGTGGCCGCTGAACCACATCTCGGCCAGGGGTTCCAAATGATCACCGTCCACCGGGCCCAGGTGAAACATGTTCTGCAGGCGGTCATAGGATCCCCAGGCATAGTGCTTCTCCACGGCTCGGATCGGAAACACACAAGCCCCTTTCTGAAGAAGTCATCGCCCGGTGCAGGGGCATGATGCTCCCGCCAATGCCGTCATGATATGACAGGACCCCGTTTCGGGGCAAGATTGACACCGACCGGGTGTTACCCATATGGGCTGATGTCGCAGAATCGGATACAGTGGGTCATATGAAGCTGGCTCCGATTTTCGATCCGTGCGCGCGCAGGCCCTCGCCCAAGCCCGTGCAGGTCGACCTGCGCAAGATCTTCCTCTTCGGAACAGCTGCGTGGATCGTGTTCCTGATAATCATGGCCATCCTGAAACTGGCTGGATTCGAGACCACCAAGCCCTTGATCGTATGCCTGGCCGGGGTGGGAGTCGGTATCCTTCTGATTATCTGGGAACACTTCAATCGTTGGGATTATCGGCGGCTGGCCGAGTAGAATCCCCGCCGTCCCCGCCTGCCAGCGGGAGGATCAGACTGAAGGTGCTTCCCTGGCCCGGTGCACTCCAGACCGTTACGGAGCCATGATGGGTGAGGGCCACATGCTTGACGATTGCCAGGCCCAGCCCTATTCCGATGGCCGTCTGCTCGTTCTGGTTGTCGGCCCGGTAGAACCGTTCGAATATCCGGCCCTGGTCGGCCTTGTCGATGCCCTTGCCCCGGTCGATGACACGGATGACGGCAAAGCGTCCGTCCTTGGATGGCTGGGCCACCATGGAAACGGTCGATCCCTCCGGCGAATAGGAAATGGCATTCTCGACCAGCTTGGCCAGGGCCACCCTGATCTGCTTACCGTCACCGTGAATGGTCAGGGGCCGGTCGCACCGCCACAGCAGCCTCACGTCGGCCTGGTCGGCACCGGCCTGCTCGTCCTGGACCACCGCTTTGACCTCCCCGGCCACATCCAGTGTATTCTCCCTGCTGGGTTTTATCTGTTCCTGGGCCCGGATCAGCAGCAAGAGGTCCTTGAGTACGTGCCCCAGATAGGCACTGTAACGTTGGACGGAGGACGCATCCTTGGAGACGCTGCGCAGGTGGCTACGGAGCAGGTCGGGGTCATCCCCATCCAGATCGGAGGTGGTCTTGAGCTGGGCGGCCAGTTCCTCCAGGGCCTGTACCGGCTTGAGCATCTGCCGGGAGACGTTGGTCATGAAGGCATCCCTGGTCTGGACGAACCTGACGGACTCACTCACATCATCGATGAGGACCACGACCAGGGAGTCACTGATCCTGCCCAGGATGACCTTCAGCCAGTTGGTCCTCGAGACCGACCGGGCGCGGATGGGTGTCCCCTCCCCGTCTTCCGACTGATCCGACCCTGCCACCTCCTGCGGCTCGTTTTCATCCGGCTCATCATCAGCCTGGGAGGTTCGGCCATCCTGGGGGGAGCCGGCTGAAACTGCGGTGTCTATGGCGAATTCGGTGGGGGTTTGGGTGGTCATACTCAGGCTTCGACGGCCTCCCGACTGCCTGACCTGCCTGATGGCCTCCATGATGCGCGGATCGCGGATTTCGTCATTCCCGACGATGCCCAGCCTGTAGGCATCGGGACTGGAACGAACCACCTCATCATCCCCGTTGACCACCACCGTGGCCGCCGGAATCAAAGAGAGGAGGGCCTCGGCCGAGTCATCAAGGTCCTCCTCATCCTCCTGGTCGCCATCATCCTCACGGTTGCTCAGGAAGCTGCGCACATGTGCCATGATCGTTGCCATATATGTACTCCCTCCGGTCTCCCGGTGCCTACGGTCGGCGCCGTGACCTGAACCAGGTGCCGTTGACGGTTCCGGCACCATTCTTGCATATCAGCAGCCCCTCCCCCGCACACCTGCCGGGCATCCCCGCGTCGGACTTTTTCTTGCCGCCCCGGTCGCATAGACTGGTGACCATATCGTTGACCGAGGCCGAAAGGGAAAGACATGCGCGTGATCTTCAACGAGGAACTTGGACTGGTGGCCGACGACCTCGACAGGATGGCCATAAGCGTCCGCGACGCCATCAAGAAGGCCGGCCGTTCCATGCTTGAATGCGATGTGGAGACTGCCCAGGAGGTCATTGACGGCGATACGGGCATCGACCACCTCCAGGCCAGCATCATCGATCAGTGCATCAGGCTCCTGGCCAAGCAAAGCCCGGTGGCGACCGACCTGCGCGTGGTGGTCTCCACCCTGAGCCTTTCCGCCACCTTTGAGCGCATGGGCGACCTGGCCCGGCACATCGCCGAAACGGCCCGACGCTCCTACCCTGAGCCGACCCTGCCCGAGGAGGTCGTTCCCCTCTTCCAGCAGATGCGGGACTTCCTGGACGTCCTGGCCGACCGCCTGGTCGATATGCTCTCCGACAGGGACACCACCATCGCCGAGCAGATCATCATCAGCGACGACAAGATGGACGAACTCCATCAGAAGACCTTCGACTACGCCCTTTCCGACGAATGGAAGGGATCCAGGCAGCAGCTGATCGACATGGTCCTGGTGGCCCGGTTCATGGAGCGCCTGGGCGACCATGGCGTCTCGGCCGCCCGTCGCGTGGTCTATATCGTCTCGGGATTCGACCCCTCCAAGGACCCCAAGGACCTGGAGGCCGATCTGGACTGACCTCCTGTGGTTGCGTACCAGCATGAGGCCCCTGTT
>NZ_CALYOY010000041.1 GCF_945269915.1 uncultured Bifidobacterium sp.
GGCGCAACGTCAGCGACCGGACCGACCACGACCACAAACCCATACACATCACCATTTGACCAATATGGCACAGGGACGTATTCAAGGAAGCGAATTGCAGATTGTCGCCGACAGTCTGATTAAGGACGATCATCGAGCCTGGTACCCTGACCCAAGAGAAGGCACGGGACGCATGGAGGTCTCTTCTTCGGGGCCGGGCAGGATACCGATTCCGGATGCGGCCGGGTGCCTGGCGGATTGTATCGATATCAGGAAGACCATCAGAGTGTTTCCAACATCCTCGTTGGCGACACGCCAATCGTGGAAGCGTTGATCCTCGGTGCATGATTGAGTAGTAAGTAATGGTAAGCAAGTAGTAGTCAGTGGTAAGTAGTAGGTAGTGAAGTATTGTAAGTACACGGCTGTGGTCTGCCTAGGTGTTTGTTGATTCATTGATAGCGGGACCGGAGTTGTGCAGACCTTCGGTGGTCGACGGGACCGGGCAGGTGATAACGCTCGGAACGGTCGGTATATTGCCGAAACACAGGATGGGTATTCTGTAGTCGTATTGTTCATGCCGGTTCTGATCGGCGTGGTAGCAGGCGGAGCGGCCTGTATTCATATGTCCCCTGTCAACGGACTCAAGTCAACATTACACACCAGTTCCGGTGGACCTCAACCAACTTACGATTTCTTGTAAAGGAGGTTGGGCGATGGAGACCGGATTCAGGAAGTCGCTGATTGGGTATTTGCTCAATCGTCGCGATTTCGTTCGTGGATCGGAGCTCTCTGCTGCTCTCAAGGTGTCGACCAAGACCATCTCCCGGGCCGTCAGACAGATCAACCAACAAAGCGGTCAGCATGAACTCATTGAGGCCAAGCGCGGTCGTGGGTACCGGTTGCGCAATCCGGAAGCCGTTTCCTTCGGTGATGTAGGATGCGCCATGGGCGATGCCAATGTCGATGTCAGCCGTCTTTCATCCATTGAACGTCGCGACGAAATCGTCAAGCGTCTGTTGATTACGGCACCACAGAAGTATCGGATGAGCGAGCTGTGGGCGAAGTACTATATCGGCGACTCCTCCATGGCCACTGACTTGCGCGCGCTGCGCCTGATGCTGGGCAGGTTTCGTCTGTCTTTGGAACGGGTCAGCGGGTATGTCTGGGTCGAGGGTGCCGAAGCGGATATCCGTCGGGCCATCAGCAGCCTGTTCGTCGATGAGGGGGACCTTGCAAATCATCAGTTTATGCAACCCAACCAGAGCATAGAGCAGCGCGATGCCGCTTTCGTTAACAAGCAGCTCGATCTGATTGAGGAATTGATCCATGCGGAGATTCCCTATCCTTACCGGGTCAACATCTTCACCCACCTCTACATACTCATAGAACGCTTTCGTAGGGTGGGTTCCCTGATGGAGGATACGACCTGCCCGGAGGGTTATGGCGGTCCGGAGGAGCATTCCAAGGTCATGGACGTATGCCGCTCCGTGATCGAAAACGTCAAAATGTACCTGGACGCGGACCTTCCCGATGCCGAGATCTACTACCTCTACCAGTACCTGACCTCTTCAAGGATCGAAGGCGGCCTGTCGACCCCGGCCGAGATTCCCGAAGAGGTACGCTCGGCCACCCAGTATCTGATCGAGCAGGTGGCTCTTGATCCCCGCTATGGCGATATCGACAACCGGGAGTTGTTCTCCGGTCTGGCCAAGCACATGAAGCCCCTCCTGAATCGGCTGCAGAACAAGATCAAGGTCAACAACAATCTCTTGGAGCAGATCCGTCTGGAGTACCCCCACCTTTTCCGGACGGTCCAGGATGCCACGAAACGGTTGGAGGAGCGTTTCGGCCTGAACCACATCGACGAGGAGGAAGTCGGGTTCATCACGGTCTATTTTGCGCAGGCAGTCGAGAACCTGCGCATGCCGGTCAACATCCTACTGGTCTGCACCACTGGTCTGGGCACGGCACAGCTGCTCCGCTCCAAGATAGAGCGTCGGTTCTCAGACCTGAACATCGTGGAGACGGTGGCGGTCAAGGACATTGACGCCGTCTTGGACAGGCACCCTGAAATCAGCCTGATCGTCTCGACCGTTGGTCTTCCCGAGAGCCTGACCATGCCCACGCTTGTTGTCAGCGCCATGCTGACCATCGAGGATCAGGAACGCCTTGAGCGCACGGCCGATCAGATTCGCAGCGGGGAGGCTGGCCGATGAGAGCGATCACGGAGTGGGATCCCGATCTGGGTATGACGCCGGTTGATGTCTTCGGGTTCTTCGACTGGGCGACGGACCGCCTGCGCGGTATGGGATTGGTCAGGGATCCGGACCGACTCCGGGAACAGCTCATGGCCCGTGAAGCCGCCGGCAGTACCTTGGTCGATACCGACCTGGCCAACCCCCATGCGCAGACATCCGAAGTCCGCGGATGCCTCCTCTTCTACACCAAACTGCGTGACCCCATTCAGCGTTGGGATGGCAGGCATGACGTGGACCGGATTTTGATCACCCTCCTGCCGGAGGAACCCGAAGGCGAGGACATGGCGAGATTGCGGATGCTTTATCGGCATATGGCCGATGAGGTCTTCATGAAGGTGCTCCAGGCGGGCACGGATAGAGATGTTCAGCAGATATTACTGACAGAAGGGAAATGATTGTGGATTCAGCATCACTCAGTGAGGCGATCGACACACGGACAGTGGTCACCGGGCTCAAGGCCGATACCAAGGAAGAGGTATTCGAGGACCTGGCTCAACGACTGCATGATGCCGGATATATAGATTCGGTGGATGAATTCCTCAAAGCCCTCCATGAGCGTGAGGCCCAGGGTGCCACGGGCATTGGCGAGCACGTGGCCATACCCCATGGCAGGAGTGACACGGTGAAGAGGAATGGCGTGGCCATTGCCATCCTCGATCACGAAATCGAGTGGGAATCGCTGGACGATACCGGTGCCAAGGTGGTCGTTCTCTTCGCGGTCGGCGCAGATGACGAGGGTTCCAAACGGCATCTTCAACTGCTTTCCGAATTCGCACGCAAGCTTGCCAAGGCCGACGTTGTCCATGACCTCCTCCAGGCATCCAGCCAGGACCAGGTCGTAGCGGCCCTGACCAAATGATGTATCGCATATACATACAAAAAGAGAAGGAGTAATCAATCATGAAGATCGTTGGGGTGACTGCGTGCACCATCGGTATTGCGCACACATATCTGGCCCAGCAGAAGCTGGAGGATGCCGCCAAGGCCGCAGGTGACGACATCAAGATTGAAACCCAGGGCACCATCGGCATCGAGAACGCCCTGACGGCGGAGGACATCGAACAGGCGGATGTGGTCATCCTGGCCGTTGATGTCAAGATCGCAGACGAGGAGCGTTTCAAGGGGAAGAAAGTGGTCAAGGTCTCCACGGAAACCGCCATCAAGTCCCCCAACAAGCTCATCGCCAAGCTTCACGAAATCGCCGGAAAGTGAATCAAGCGGACGCAACCATGCGGACAAGGAAGTCATCATGAAACAATTTATGAAGAAGGCCAACTTCAAGGGCCACCTACTGACCGCCATCTCCTACATGATCCCGATTGTATGTGGTGCCGGCTTCATCATCGCCATCGGTATGGCCTTCGGCGGCAAGGCCCAGGACAGTCTGGTCATGGGGAAGTTCGACTTCTTCCAGGCCTTGGCCACACTGGGCGGTAAGGCCCTTGGCCTTTTGCCCGTCATCATCGCCACCGGCATCGCCTTCTCGATTGCAGGCAAGCCCGGCATCGCGCCCGGCTTCGTGACCGGCCTGGCGGCGGTGGCCATCAGCGCCGGTTTCATCGGAGGCATCATCGGCGGATACATCGGAGGCTGGCTGGCCTTCGCCGTACTCAGGTATGTCAAGGTACCGAGTTGGGCCAAGGGACTCATGCCCACCCTGATCGTGCCCTTCCTGGCATCCCTCCTGAGCGGCCTGATCATGGTCTATATCGTTGGTACCCCTGTGGCCTGGTTCACCACTTGGCTGACCAACCTGTTGACCAGCATGAACGGTGCCTCCAACCTGATCTTCGGTGGTGTCCTGGGCGCGCTCAGCATCGTCGATTTCGGCGGCCCCATCAACAAGACGGCCTTCGCCTTCGCCCTGACCCTTCAGGCCCAGGGCATCAACGGCCCCGTCACCGCCCTCCAGTTGACCAACACCGCAACCCCCATCGGCTTCGGTTTCGCCTACCTGGTGGCCAAGCTCCTGCGCAAGCGGATCTACACCCATGAAGAGGTCGAGACCTTGAAGTCGGCCGTGCCCATGGGCGTGGTCAACATCGTCGAAGGCTCGATCCCCATCGTCATGAATGACCTGGTCAGGGGCATCGTGGCCGCCGGTCTCGGTGGCATGTGCGAGGGGGCCATCCTCATGTCCCTCTCCGACGGCAAGGGTGCCACCGTTCCCTTCGGAGGCTTCCTGATGCTGCCGACCATGGGTGCCAAGTGGTGGGTCGGTCTCCTGGCCATCGCCGCCAACATTCTGGTGACCGGTATCGTCTACGCCCTGATCAAGAAGAACATCCCCGAAGGTGCCGATGAGCCCGTGGCCGCCGGAGCCGAGGATGAAGAGGATCTGAACCTGGACGATATCCAGGTAATGTAAACCAACCTAAGGAAATGCAATCCAAATGACAGCAACAAGCGCACAGACACTGGCCACGCGTTCGCGGCGGATCCAACTGGCCCCCTCGCTGATGACCATGGATCTGGACCGGTTCAGGGAGCAGATCGGCTTCCTGAACAGCAGGGTCAACCTCTACCACATCGATATCATGGATGGTCACTTCGTGCCCAACATCACCCTGTCGCCGTGGTTCATCGAGCAGACGCGCAAGATCTCCGATCTGCCCATGTCGGCCCATCTGATGGTGACCGACGCCCCCTTCTGGGTCCAGCAGCTGATTGACATCAAGTGCGAGATGATCTGCATTCCGGTCGAGGTCTCCAACGGGGTGGCCTTCCGGTTGATCGACCAGATCCACGATGCCGGTCTCAAGGCCGGCATGGTGCTCAACCCGGAGACCCCGGTCGAGACCATCCTGCCCTATATCGACCTGTTGGACAAGGTCACCATCATGACCATCGATCCGGGGTTCGCCGGGCAGCGCTTCCTGTCCGTCTGCCTGGACAAGATCGTCCAGCTGCGCAAGATGCGAGACGAACACGGTTACGGTTATCAGATCGAGATGGACGGGTCCACCAACCTGGCTCACTGGAAGCTGATTTCGGATGCGGACCCGGACATCTACGTAATCGGCCGCTCCGGCCTGTTCGGCCTGACCGAACGGATCGAGGACTCCTGGAATCAGATGGTCCGCGAATATGAGGAATCCACGGGCTACCGGTTCGACAACGGCTGTTACGTCAGCCAGAACTGAGGAGGAAACCATGGCAACTGAATTCACCTTTACCATTTCCGATCCTGAGGGCATGCATGCCAGGCCCGCTGGAAGGCTGGTCGAGGAGGCGCAGAAGTACCGGTCCTCCATCATTTTGGATGACAATGGCACCACGGCGGACGCCAAGCGCATCTTTGCGGTCATGGCCTTGGGGGCGAAGCAGGGCGACGTGATTGACGTGACCGTCGATGGTCCGGACCAGGACAAGGCAGCCGAGGAACTCCAGGCCTTCTTCAAGGAGAATCTATGAGGGAGCTGAAAGGTACCGGCGTCTCGGCCGGCATCGCCATCGGCCCCATCAAGGTACTGGAGGAGGCCGGTCAGGTGGAACGTCGCACGGTTGACGACCCCCAGGCCGAAATTGAGCGCTTCCACCAGGCTCAGCAGGTCTCCATGGACCAGCTGGCCAAGCTTCGCGAGGATACCGCAGCCAGAATCGGCGAGGACAAGGCTGAACTCTTCGACACCCACCGGCTCATGCTCAAGGATCCGGATTATGTGGAGGGGATCGAGGGGCAGATCCGGTCGGACAAGGTCAACGCCGAGTTCGCAGTGGATGCCACCGCGCAGAGGTTTGCTGATATGTTCGCCGCCATGGACTCCCCGTATATGCAGGCCCGGGCGGCCGATGTGAAGGATGTCTCCCGGCGACTGATCGATAATCTGGGTTCAGGGGTCCAGGCAGGGCAACAGGACCAGGCGACCATCATCATGGCTTCCGACCTGGCCCCCAGCCAGACCGCACAGATGGACCCCTCCCAGGTGCTCGGCTTCGCCACCAGCCAGGGCTCGGCCAACTCGCATACTGCCATCCTGGCCAGGACCATGGGGTTGCCGGCCGTCATCGGCCTTGGTCAGAGTCCCAGGCCCGAGGACCAGGGGCTGACCGCCATTGTGGATGGCAGCCAGGGCCTGGTGCTGATCGACCCTGACAAAGAGACCCTGGGGTCCTATGAGGCCCGGCAGCGGGAGTACCGGGAACGCATGCAGCGTCTCCAGGAACTCAAGGGCAAGCCCACCAGGACCAAGGAGGGCCAGGAGGTCCATCTTTACGCAAACATCGGGAGGCCTTCGGACCTGGATGCGGTAGAAGCCAACGATGCCGAGGGGGTCGGTCTCTTCCGCAGCGAGTTCCTCTACCTGGAAAGCGATGACTTCCCGACTGAGGAGTTCCAGTTCCAGGCCTATAAGGAGGTCGCCCAGCGGATGGGTGACAAGCCGGTCATCATCCGCACCTTGGATATCGGTGCCGACAAGCAGGTCGGGTACTTCGGTCTGAAGCAGGAGGCCAATCCTGCCCTGGGATACCGGGCCATCCGCATCTGCCTGACCAGGCCGGAGATCTTCAAGGTGCAGCTCAGGGCCATCCTGCGGGCTTCCGCCTTCGGTAACATCGCGATCATGCTCCCCATGATCACCTCCACCACCGAGGTCGACCAGGCCAGGGTCATCATCGATCAGGTCAAGAGTGAGTTGCGTGGTAAGGGTGTGGACTTCAGAGAGGATATCCAGGTGGGTATCATGATCGAGACCCCGGCCTCGGTCATCATGGCTCCCGAGTTGGCCCGAAAGGTGGACTTCTTCTCCATCGGGACCAACGATCTGACCCAATACACCCTGGCATGCGACCGACAGAATCCAAATCTCGGGCAGTTCGCCGACCCGCACTCGCCGGCGGTTCTGCGCATGATTCACATGACCGTGGACGCGGCCCACCGTGCCGGCATCTGGTGTGGCATATGTGGTGAGCTGGGTGCTGATCGGGCTCTGACCAAGACCTTCCTGGAGGACGGTCTGGACGAACTGTCGGTATCTCCGGCAAGTGTCCTGCCGGTCAGGGAGGCCATTCGCTCCCGCTGATTGCGATATTCGGATTGAGAGCCGGGAAACCCCTGATTCGAATCAAATCCCAATGGGGACTTCTTGACGGAGGTCCCCATTCTCATATTCGGCAAACGGTCGTCAGTTCGGGTTCCGCGCATTCGCAGTGATTCATCAAACCAAGGGGCAGCCGTCGGATCAGATTCGTCCAGACGGTTATGTGTCTGATTGATGTGGCGTTTCCCGCCGGATGCAGGGTGGGAGTAAGGGCCAACCCTTCCTTCTCGGTTCGTCAAATCGATGATGCGGGTACATCCCTGACGGGTAGGACAAGGCTCCTGCTGGCTTGGTAGGGGTCCTGATTCCCGGCGGCTGCCTCCATCTGCCGGCAGAGGTTGGACGCGGCCTGCTCGCCCAGTGCCGTCGGGTCCTGTTCCAGCAGGTAAATGCCTTTCTGCACATATCGGGACCACTCCCAGTCGTCGAAACTGACCAGGCCGAGGTCATCGGGGAAGTTCAGTTTCAGTCGCTTCAGGGATGTCAGCGTCTGGAAGAGGAGTGGCCCCATCAGTGATACCAGCAGGGTTCGCGATCCGGCCTTCTGTTCGGACCCACCGATCTCATCGCACAGTCTATCGTCGAGCCAGTTTGCATCGTGATCGCCAACTTCGATGCGTATCGCCCGCTTCTTGAGTGCCTGGGCGGCCCTGGTGAATCCGTCGGCGCGGATGGTCTGGGCGGATATCTGACTCATGACCCGGGTAAGGACGACCACCTTGTCGTAGCCCTCCGACAGCAGGCGGGACCCCAGGGAGAAACAGGAGTCGAAGTTGTCGCTGGTGACCTTGCTGATGTGGTGGGGCTGGTCGTCTATCTCCCTGTCGACCATGACCAGGGGGAGCTGTGAATCGGTGATGGTCTCATAGTTCCTGAAGTCCCGAGCGTCCGGCTGGATGATCAGCCCGTCGACCTGCTGGGACTGGAGACGGGTGATTTCGTCCCTTTCCTGGTCAACGGAATTGTTGGAGTTCATCAGCATGACATCATATCCCGCTGGTTGCAGGACGTTGTAGATTCCCTTGAAGAGCAGGGAGGAGAAGACGTTGGAAATGTCGCCGACAATGACGCCTACGATCATGCTCTGACGGCGCCTCATCTGCCTGGCCGAGGCACGGGGTGAATAATGCAACCTGTCGATTGTGGTCTGGATGCGTGTGCGCGTCTCTGCACTCATCTTGCCGTAGTTGCCATTGATGAAACGGGAGACGGTGGTAACGGATACACCTGTTTCGTGAGCGATGTCCGTTATGGTGGCTTTGCCCATTCCGTCCTCCTGGAGCCTTACGGCGCGATGGTTCTATACGTCTCAGGCTAGCCCATTTGTTGGATTGATCGGTTGGCCGCCCGGTTATCCTGTCTCGGTGAGGCGATCCGATTTGACATAGTGAAGGGTGTCATGTATACCTTTAGGTAATCGATACACCTATGGAAACGGAGTAGTTTTAATAGTATAGGTTATCGATAACCTATAGATACTGCGCTATGTCGGCCGGGGCCCATGCGGCCTGCCGACCCTGAGCCGAGGGAAAGGAAAGTCCATGGTGGACGAGGACTTCTCGTTGAAGAGCTTTGACCTGACCGATAAGGTCATCATCATCACAGGTGGGGCCAGTGGACTTGGGGAGTACTACACCCAAGCCGTCACCCAGGTAGGGGCCGATGTCCTGGTCGTCTCCGACACCGAGACCAATTGGGGGAAAACGGAGACATACGTGAAGGCCCATGGACGACGGGTCGTCTTCCTCAGGCAGGACATCACCGAGGACGGGGCCGCTGACAAGGTGGTCGACACCGCCCTGAAGGAGTTCGGCAGGATTGATGTGCTGATCAACAACGCCGGTATGCAGCGCCGTCACCCCCTGGAGGAATTCCCGGACGAGGACTGGCGTGCGGTGATTGACCTGAACCTGAACGCCCTGTACTACCTTTCCCACGAGGTCGCCAAGGTGATGATGAAGCAACGGTCGGGCAAGATCATCAACGTGGGTTCCATGCAGTCCTACAGGGCCGGCAAATTCATCTTCCCCTATGCGGCCAGTAAGCATGCGGTCCTGGGGCTGACCAGGGCCTACGCGGATGCCCTGGCCCCCTATAACGTCCAGGTCAACGGCATAGCCCCCGGATACATCAATACCCCCATGACCAAGGCCCTGCAGGAGGATCCCGTCCGCAGTGTCGAGATTCGCGACCACATCCCCGCTGGGCATTGGGGTGAGCCCGTGGAGCTCAAGGGAACCATGGTCTTCCTCTGCTCCAAGGCCTCCGACTACGTGACCGGTGTGATGATTCCCGTGGACGGTGGATACCTTCTGCGTTGATCATGCCCGACCGGGGAATTGCGATATCAGCCCGGTCGAGGCCCTTGCCCGCCCCCGGAGTCGATGCAGATCCCGGGTTTCACAGGGTGTGATTGTCATCAAATCCGAAAGAGCATCTCATGAAACTTCTCATAGTCGCCTGCGCCGTCGCAGTGCTCATATTTCTTATCGTCAAGGTCAAACTCAACACTTTCGTCTCCCTTGTCATCACCTCGATCCTCGCGGCCTTGGTCCTGCAAATACCGCCCGACAAGATTCCCACCACCATTGAAACGGGTATAGGCGGACAGCTGGGCCATTTGGCCATCATCTTTGGATTCGGCTCCATGCTGGGGAAACTGGTTTCCGATTCCGGCGGCGGCCACCGCATCGCCATGACCCTGATCAACCGGTTCGGGCGCAAACGAATCCAGATAGCAGTCGTTCTCGCCTCCTTCATCGTCGGTCTCGCCCTCTTCTTCGAGGTTGGACTGGTCGTCCTTCTCCCCATTATTTTCGTCATCGCCCGGGAGCTGGACATGCCCCTGATGTACCTGGGCATTCCCATGGCTGCCACCCTCAACGTGACCCATGCCTTTCTGCCACCCCACCCCGCGCCGACGGCCATCACAGCCACTCTGGGAGCCAATATGGGTCAGGTGCTGATCTACGGCATCATCGTCTCCATTCCCACGGTGATTGTGGCAGGCCCACTCTTCAATTCCTTCCTGCACAAGGTGTGCCCCTCCATATACCACAAGAACATTGATGTGGCCGTTCTGGGGGATTTCAGGGAATTCGAGGAGAAGGATACTCCCCGCTTCTGGATCAGCGTCCTGACTTCCATGATGCCGGTCATCCTGATTGCCGTGGCTACCATCTGCTCCTTCGTCCTGCCCAAGGCCACCCTGGTAGGCAGGGTTGTAGCTTTCATCGGGGCCCCGGATATTGCCATGCTGCTCTCCCTCTGCTTCGCCGTCTGGTCTATGGGATATGCGCGTGGCAAGCGGATGCCCGAAATCGCGGGTTCGATGGCTGAATCCGTCAAGCAGATCGCCATGATGCTCCTTATCATCGGTGGCGGTGGTGCCTTCAAGCAGGTCCTGGTAGATGGAGGCATATCCGATTACATATCCACCATGTTCGCCAACATCAACATGCCTCCCCTGATTGCCGCCTGGTTGGTGGCGGCGGTTCTCAGGGTCTGCCTGGGTTCCGCAACCGTCGCGTCCCTGACCGCCGCAGGCCTTGTGGCACCCCTGATGGCCATGTCGCCGGTCAACCCGGCACTGATGGTTCTGGCCGTGGGCGCCGGTTCGGTTGTGGCTGATCATGTTAACGATGCGGGCTTCTGGATGATCAAGGAGTACTTCGGTCTCAGTCTCAAGGAGACCTTCATGTCATGGACCTCGGTGACCACGGTCCTTTCCGTGACGGGTCTGGCTTCCGTCCTTTTGCTCTCGCTGGTGGTCTGAACGGAAGCCAGTGCCTCTGTATGGCACAGGATCGGATCATCCCCTGAGGGACTGGTCCTGTGCCGGCTGGGAGGTGAGTGTGAGGATCTCATCCAGTCGGGCCGGCGACCTGGTCAGTTCATAGGCGGCCCCAAGCGGTTCCAGGGCCTCCTTCACTGTGTTCTCGTCGGCATCGATGGCGCGGAGCGCGCGTCCGTGAGCCCGCTAAGTTCGTTGTACTGCAACATTTAATAATGGCTTTGTCTCACCTGACTACGATTACGGTAGTATATAGAATTCAAATGCAACGAAGATAATGCAATATCCGTCAAATAGCTATTGTGTTTCACGATAAGTTCAGTCATTTGTTCAAGTTCTTACCCTCTGATTTCCTCGTTATCATGGGTAGAGGAATCGATTCCCCTTGCAGCAGTCCTGTGGGCGGCACGGATAAGGAGGGACCCGTGGAATTACGACTTCTCCGGTACTTCTCGGTGATTGCCCAAGAGGGGAGTATCACGGCGGCTGCTGAGCGTTTGCAAATCACGCAACCCACACTGAGCCGGCAACTGAAGTCTTTGGAAGATGAGCTGGGGGCCAAGCTCGTGATTCGTGACCAGCGTCAACTCACGCTAACCCCTGCAGGCCGCTTCCTGCAGAACAGGGCAGACGAGATACTGCAACTGACCCATGACACCGTCACTGAATTTGAATCAAGCCAAAGCCGGCTGTTCACCGGTCGGATATCAATCGGGGCGGTCGAGGCCATGGGTTCGGACACTTTGGCAAGGGTCGTTGAAGGGTTCTTCAGACGTCATCCCTTGGTCTCCTTCAATATAATCAGCGGGTCGAGCGACATAATCATTGATCAGCTTGACAAGGGACTCTTGGATATGGCCATTCTCCTGGAACCGGTGAATGTTGGCCGATATGCCTCACTCCCGATGCCGGAAGAGGAGAACTGGGGATTCCAGGTGTCTGATCGTTCCCCGCTTGCGGAAAAGTCCGTATTGACCAGAGCCGACGTTCTTTCAAGTCCCTTACTGGTTCCCAGCAGGGATGGGATTCCCGAAATGCTGGCAGAGTGGGCGCAGACCCCGATTCATGGACTTCATATCGTCGGGAGCTTTAACCTCATCTTCAACGTACTGCCCCTGGTCAGGGACGGGATGGGCGCTGCTCTTACCCTTGAGGGGTCAACAGTCAATCGTAACCCGTCTGGAACGCGGTTCCTGGCCCTCGAGCCGGCCAAGACCACCCGCTGTCTCTTCGTATGGCGTAAGGAACGGATGCTGAGTCCTGCAGCGGAAGAGTTCATCGAGTATTTCCGGTCAGCTGTCTCAGAATGATTCAGCTCAACTGGACTGGGTGCAGCTTTATGAAATGAGCATTAATGGGGCGGCGTGTGGCCATCAGTAGAGAATCACCCATGAAGTGATGCTCTACATGGTCAACCGCTCATCAACCAGACGATTGCGCCCAACGGACAGTCTCTTCAGGATGTGCTCTGTCTGCAAGACCCCAGGTGCAGGTCCCACTATGAGGAAGAGGCCGGTTTCGATTTCGTCCGGAGATAGAAGCCGGTCCAAGTCCGCAAGGGTGAAACGATGGTCCTGCCTGTCCAAGCGGCAGTCCGCGTGGTTACTGAGCAAGGTGTCCAGCTCATCCTTGAATATTTCGGATTCCTCCTCATGGACACTCCACAATAGGTGGATTGATCGCCTTCCCTGGTATGTCTCGGCCAATCCAATCAGAGGTGATATACCGACCCCCATTCCCAGCAGGATCAATGGTCTGTCTGCGGGGAAGGGGGAGACAAACCGGTCGAACTGACCGAAAGGACCTTCCAAAAACACTGCAGAGTCCAGAGGAACGGTCTCAAGGAGATTGGTATAGTCCCCCGCGGCTTTGACGGTGAAGGTGGCGAGGCGGGGGTCGACTTCTTGCTGGGCCCGGGTGACCGAGAAGGGATGCTGTTCGCCGGTCAGACCAACGGAGCGTGGGAAACTGACGAAGTAGAAATCACCCGGTTTCCAGTCCTTTGCCTGGGGTCCCAACACGATGGCAATTCGTCGGATGCCTGGAGCGAGCTCGCGGTTCTCCACCAGCCGTCCCTGACGTTTAGGTGAGGTAGGGGCGATCAACTTACCCCAGATATAGATGCTCAGCGCCAGAACCGTATAAGCGTCAAAAAACAGGATGAAGGGTGTATTACTCCTGATGCGGGGAATGACGTGCACGTGGATCCATATAAGAGCGATGGCCACCA
>NZ_CALYOY010000042.1 GCF_945269915.1 uncultured Bifidobacterium sp.
CGGACCTTCGGCATCCATCTGGTCCCCGAGCCGGTCACACCCGGCATCAACCTGGCATAGGTTCGTCATCTCCTTTCCCATTATTGACCGGCCTCGGCCTTCCGAGGTCGGTTTTTGTTATTTCAAACCCTCGCATACGTCTGGTCGGCCCTTGAGACGGAAAAACAATCTAAAACCGGATGTGACCCATTACACATTTTCCACCTCAATACACTGAGGGATATCAGGAGAACAGTAGCTCATGGTCGAGTGTGCGATACGTGATTTCGCTCCCGAAAGGAATGACAATGAAGTGCATCAAAACGATGGACGACAAGCGGTATGTGGACCTTCCAACCGTTGCTCGGGAGGCTGACATCGATTTGGATACCCTGCCGTACACCATACGGATTCTCTTGGAAAACGCAGTGAGAGAGTCGGGTGGTGACCTGTCGACCGAAAACGTCCAGTCCATCCTGCACTGGGACGAACACGTCGGCCAGCCCATTGATTTTTATCCTGCCAGGGTGATTCTCCAGGATTACACGGGCGTCCCATGCGTGGTGGATCTGGCCTCCATGCGGGATGCGGCGGGCCGGATGGGAATCGACCCTGACAAGGTCAACCCCGAAATACCGGTCGATCTGGTGGTTGACCACTCGGTCCAGATTGATGAGGCCGGCAACCCAGGAGCAATGGCTTACAACGTCAAGCGTGAATATGAACGCAATTCCGAACGCTACCGCCTGCTGAAATGGGCCCAGAAATCCTTCCACGACTTCCGGGCGATTCCTCCGGATACAGGCATCATCCACCAGATCAACATTGAACATCTCTCTCCGGTGGTTCAGTTCGATCCCAAGAGCCGGTTGCTTTATCCGGATACGGTGTTCGGCACCGATTCCCACACCACGATGATCAATGGGCTTGCCGTCCTGGGCTGGGGGGTGGGTGGTCTTGAGGCCGAGGCCTGTATGCTGGGTGCACCCTCGATCTTCTCCATCCCCGAGGTGGTCGGGGTTCATCTGACCGGCAGCCTTCCCTCGGGTGTCATGGCCACGGACCTGGTTCTTACCATCACCAACCTGTTGCGGCGGCATGATGTCGTAGGCAAGTTCGTGGAGTACTTCGGCCCCGGTTACGAGCACCTTGGTGTTGCCGACCGTGCCACTCTGGGCAACATGGCGCCTGAGTACGGTTCGACCTGCGGGTATTCGCCTTTCGACCAGAAAAGCATCGACTATATGCGTCTGACCGGACGTGACAGCGAGGTCATTCAGCGGGCTGTCGATTATATGCAGACCAACAGGCTCTTCTACCAGCCTGACCAGTCCGGTCGGATCGCTTACAGCGAGGTCGTCGAATGTGATCTCTCCAAGGTCTCCACCAGTCTTGCCGGTCCCAAACGTCCTCAAGATCTGATCAAGCTGGGCGACATGAGCCAAGCCTTCGAGGCGGAGGTCACCGCCCCCTTGGGGAACCAGGGTTTTGGCATGAGCCCAGATGACTTGGATGCCAGCGTGGACATCGACCTTGATGGGCACAGGGAGATCATCCGCACAGGCGACATCATGATCGCCGCCCTGACCAGTTGTACCAACACATCCAACCCTTCGGTCCTGATCGGGGCCGGGATTCTGGCAAAGAGAGCAGTCGAGAGGGGGCTGAGCGTGTCGCCCAAGGTGAAGACCTCTTTCGCCCCCGGCTCTCAGGCGGTGACCAAATACCTGACGGCCACCGGACTCATGCCCTATCTGGAGCAACTCGGCTTCAACATCGTCGCTTATGGGTGCACCACCTGCATAGGCAATTCCGGACCCCTTCACCCAGCCATCGAGCAGGCCCTGAAAGAGACCGGCATCGCCACGGCGGCCGTTCTGAGTGGCAACAGGAATTTCGAGAGTCGTATTCACCCCCTGATCCGTGGGAACTATCTGGCCTCCCCGATCCTGGTGGTGGCCTACGCCCTGGCCGGTAACATGCGTAGGAATCTTCAGACCCAGCCCCTGGGCACAGGTAAGGATGGTCATCCCGTCTACCTGCGCGACATCTGGCCTACGACCGAAGAAATCGACGCTTATGCCAAGCGGTTCGTGACTTCGGATTCCTATCGCGAGGCCTACAAGAACATTTTCGACGGTCGGGAGGAGTGGGATCAGCTCCGGGTTGACGAATCCGAGACCTACTCCTGGGATCCAACGTCCACATACGTGGCGAATCCACCCTATTTCGACCAGCAGGTTAAGGGAATCTCCGGCCGCCCCGATCTGACCAACCTATCGGTCTTGGCGAAGCTGGGCGATTCGGTGACCACCGACCACATCTCACCAGCCGGTGTCATTCCCAGTGCCTCCCCGGCAGGCCAGTACCTGACGGAGCGGGGGGTGTCGGTGCGCGACTTCAACTCATATGGTTCCCGCCGTGGCAATCACCATGTGATGGTCCGGGGAACCCTGGCCAACACCCAGCTCCACAACCAACTGGCGGGTGGCAAGTCCGGCGGCTTCACCAGGTACCATCCCACCGCGGAGATCATGACCATCTTCGAGGCCTGTGAACGCTACCGGAAGGATGGTACCGGGCTGATCATCATCGCCGGCAAGGATTACGGGATGGGTTCCTCCCGTGATTGGGCGGCCAAGGGGGTCAAACTGCTGGGTGTTCGTGCGGTCCTGGCTGAATCCTTTGAACGAATCCACCGATCCAACCTGGCCATGATGGGTGTGGTGCCCCTCCAGTACCAGAACGGGCAGAATGCCGAGAGCCTGGGACTCGACGGAGGGGAGCGCTTCAGCCTCGTCCTGCCGGACGACCTGAAGCCACGTCAGGAGATTTCCGTGGACATCGTCTTCGCTGACGGACGTGAGACCTCCATCAGCACCATCCTTCGGCTGGATTCAGAGGCGGAAATCAGTTACTTGGGGGTGGGGGGCATCCTGAACAAGGTTCTTGAATCAAAGGGATGAGGGCTTGACCTCAGCTGATCGGTCGGTCCCTCTGCATCCCCCCCCCCCAATAAACGTACGCAAAAAGGTCCCTTCGTCTGACGGTGCAGTCATCAGCCGACAAGGGACAAGTCACACAGACAGATAGAGGAGTGCAATATGCTGGTAACCGTTATTTTCGCTCTGTTGCCTATCCTGGTGACCATTCTCTTGGGCATGTTTGCAGCCAAGCGAGGTCACTTCGATGACAAGAGCAGCAGCATGCTGATCAAGTTCGTCATGACCTATGCCCTGCCCATGCACGTCTTCGGAGGCATATGGAAGACCCCGCGCAAACTGATCATCGAGGACATTCCTCTGGCGCTGTGGATGCTGGGCAGCATGGTTGTCTGTTTCGCCCTCCTCTATATCGTCTATGCCTTCGTAATTAAGGCTGACCGTGACATATCCGTGCTGAGGGCTCTTTCGGTTGCCGACCCATCGATCCCTTTCATTGGCTCCGCTGTTCTGCCTCTGCTCTTCAACGCTGAATTGAGCGCCATCGACATCGGCATCGCAAGCCTGATCATCAATGTGGTCCTTCTTCCCTTCGTCTTCAGCGCGCTCGCAGACAAGGAGGATCCGGACGCCCCGAAGATTACCGTGGTCCAACGGTTGAAGAAGTCCCTGACCAAGCCCCTGGTCATCGCCGCCTTCCTTGGCTTCTTCCTGAGCCTGATCGGACTGCGGATGCCCGGGCAGCTGGAGAGCACCTTCTCTGTTTTGGGCAAGACGGCCGGTGGTGTGGCCATGTTCGCTACCGGAATCGTTCTGGTCACCAGGAAGATCGCCTTCAACAAGAATGTCTTCGTCACCGTCTTCCTGAAGAACCTGGCTTTCCCCGCGATTGTCTGGGGTATTATGGCGGCTTTCGGTTGTGGTCCGGAACTGACCCGCATCGTTGTGATCACCATGGCGATCCCTACTGCCACCATGCCGACAAATCTGGCTTTGGATTACAAGATCGCGGAGTCCGAGATGGCCTCCACCCAGTTCCTCAGCACCGTCCTGTCCTTCGTGACCCTGAGTGTCGCCATGCTTCTCTTGTCCTGATCCGCAGGATACGAACCAGAATATACACACAAGAAGGAATGTGACCCATGTCGGCTAATGACGAGATTTTACGGATGCACGCCAAACATGAAGGTGTGCTCAGCATTAAATCCGAATTTGAGGTCCATGACAAACAGGACCTTGGCGAGCTGTACACCCCAGGAGTGGCGGTGCTTTCCAGGATGCTTGAAAAGGATCCCGACCTGCGATACCGCTATACGATGAGCGGTAAACTGGTCGCCCTGATCACTGACGGATCCGCCGTACTGGGGCTGGGCGATATAGGCCCCAGTGCCGGACTTCCGGTAGTGGAGGGAAAGGCCCTCCTTTACAAGGACATGGCCGGTGTGGATGCCATACCCATGGCCATTCAGCAGGTTCCGGTCGATGACTTCGTGGATACCGTGGCCAATATCTCCCATAGTTTCGCGGGAATCCACTTGGAGGATATAGCAGCTCCCCGGTGTTTCGAAATCGAGGAGAAGCTCAGCAAACGCCTGGATATCCCGGTCTACCATGACGATCAGGAGGGGACCGCCATCGTCATTCTGGCGGCTCTGATCAATGCCGCCAAGGTTGTGGGCAAAAACGTGAGGAAACTGCGGGTTCTGATCAACGGTGCCGGTGCATCGGGTATCGCTACGGCCAGACTCCTGCGGGCCTATGGTATTGATGACCTGGTCCTGGTCGACGTCCACGGATATGTCACTGCTTCGGATGAAGTCTACAACGCCTACCAGCGTGCCCAGGCAGGTGAACATCGGGGCATCGAACCCCGTGCGCCCCTGGGCGAGGCCATTCGTGGGTGTGATGTTTTCGTGGGACTGTCCGTGGCCGATGTCCTTGATCCAGCGGAGATCTCTTCCATGGCGGAGTCCCCTATTGTTTTCGCCCTTGCCAACCCCAAGCCGGAGATAGATCCCCGTCTGGTGCCCGGCACCAAAACCGCCGTCTTCGCCACCGGGTCGAGCCAGTACCCAAATCAGGTCAATAATGTGCTGGCCTACCCGGGTCTTTTCAAGGGGCTCCTGGCATCCGGGCTTAAGCGCGTCACCCCCGGACTGGAGGTGTCCGTTGCATCCAGTCTGGCCAGGTTGGTGGCGCACCCTACGGCCGACAGGATCATCCCCGGTGTCTTCGACCCTGGGGTGGTAGAAGCGGTGTCCCAGGCCGTTTCAAACTATGTTGCAGAAGAAGGCAAGCATAAGGAGGATGCAGCGTGAACATCACTCACCCCGCTTCCGCGGGTAGTCTGGAATCCAGTGATATCATCGTCACACTCAAACCCGCTCGTCAGGGTATACGGATTGATCTGGAGAGCAGTGTCAAGGAACAATTCGGCGCGCAGATCGAGAAGCTGATCAGTCAGACCCTGGAAGAACTCGGTATCGATGCGGCCGAGGTGCAGGCGCAGGACCAGGGTGCCCTGGACTGCACAATCAAAGCACGTACCCTGGTGGCCGCCTATCGTGCGGCCGACCGTGAGGATTACGACTGGGAGGGGATCAACTCATGGATAGGCTGAGACGCACCATGATGTTCGTACCAGGATCCAATGCCGCCATGCTCAGGGACTGTACCCTGTACGGGGCCGACTCGATCATGTTCGACCTGGAGGATGCCGTCTCCCTCAAGGAGAAGGATTCAGCCCGGATGCTGGTCTATTCGGCTCTGAAGAGCTTTGACTATGGAGATGTGGAGAAGGTGGTCCGCATCAATGCCTTGGACGCAGGCGGCGATCAGGATGTCAGGGCCATGGTTCTGGCTGGTATTGACGTCATCCGTCTGCCCAAGACCGAAACCTCGCAGGATATCCGAGACGTGGACGCGGTCATCACCCATACCGAACGGGAACACGATATTCCGTTGGGGCGTACCAGGATGATGGCCGCCGTCGAGAGCGCTGCCGGCGTTCTGAACTCCCGGGAGATTGCCCATGCCTCTCCCCGGATGATGGCGATTGCACTCGGTGCGGAGGATTACGTGACCTCTCAGAAGACCTACCGTTCCCCGGACGGATCGGAACTCTTCTTTGCCAGGAACTTCATCCTCCATGCCGCCCGCGAGGCCGGCATCGCGGCCATCGATACCGTTTTTTCCGATATCGATGACGAGGAGGGCCTGATTCGTGAGACCAAGGCCATCAAACAGCTCGGTTTCGATGGGAAGTCGGTCATCAATCCCAGGCAGATTCCGGTCATCGATTCCATCTTTGCTCCCACAAGGAAACAGATCACCAAAGCCATGGGAATAGTGGCCGGGCTCAAAGAGGCCGAGGAACGAGGCTCGGGCGTGGTGGCCGTGAACGGGCAAATGGTCGACAAGCCGGTCGTGGAGCGCGCCAGGTATACCCTTGCCCTGGCCAAGGCTGCAGGAATGAAGGTGGAGTCATGACGGAAAACAGTATCGACAGGGACATTCCGGAGCCTTATGCATCGGTCTTCGGACTCTATAAAGGACAATTCGCCCGCATCCATGATTACCGCAGGGCGCAAACCAGGGTTCATCCCCGTCGGCCGGGCGAGTCGAAACTGGTGGATTCCATTCACGAGGCCATCGTCAAAACCGGCCTGGAGTCTGGTATGACCATCTCCTTCCATCACCACTTCCGTGAAGGCGACTATGTCATGAACCTGGTCATGGAGGAAATCGACAAGATGGGAATCAAGGACCTGACCATAGCCCCAAGTTCCATAGCCAATGTCCACGAACCCCTGATCAACCTGATCGAAAAGGGCGTGGTCACCGGCATCACGGCCTCGGGGCTGCGCGACAAGTTGGGTGCGGCCGTTTCGCACGGCATCATGGACAAGCCGGTCGTCATCCGATCGCATGGTGGCAGAGCAAGAGCCATGGCTTCCGGAGATATCCATATCGATGTCGCCTTCATCGGAGCGCCCTCCTGCGATGCTTACGGGAACATCAATGGGACGAGCGGTAAGGCGACATGCGGATCCTTGGGATATGCCCGGATGGATGCCCGATACGCCGACCAGGTGGTCGCCATCACCGATAGTCTGGTGCCCTACCCCAATACGCCCGTCTCGATTCCGCAGACCGATGTGGATTACGTGGTCCGTGTAGATGCCATCGGCAATCCCGAGGGTATCGCCAAGGGGGCAACCAGGCTGACCAAGAATCCCAAAGAACTGCTCATTGCGGAATACGCCGCCAAGGTCATCGCTGCAACTGATTACTTCAAGAACGGATTCTCCTTCCAGACCGGCACTGGCGGGGCAAGCCTGGCTGTCACTAGATTCCTTCGTCCCATGATGGAGGAGCATGGTCTGAAGGCGGGATTCGCCCTGGGAGGCATCACCAATACCATGGTCGAAATGATGGAGGCTGGCCAGGTCGATAAGATCCTGGATGTTCAGGATTTCGACCACCCTAGCGCCCTCTCGCTGGCCAGGAACGATAACCACTACGAAATCGATGCCGAGATGTACGCAAGCCCCCTCTCCAAAGGGAGCGTGGTCAACCAGCTTGATGTGGCCATACTCTCCGCCCTTGAAGTGGACACCGGTTTCAACGTCAATGTCCTGACGGGATCCGATGGGGTCATACGCGGGGCGTCGGGCGGGCACAGCGACACTGCGGCAGCCTGCAGGATGAGTATGATCGTGGCACCCCTGGTCAGGGGCAGGATTCCCACGGTCGTGGATCGGGTTACGACGGTCGTCACCCCCGGAGATTCCGTAGATGTGGTGGTCACCGAGTATGGCGTGGCTGTCAATCCCAGGCGCGAAGACCTGAACACCATGCTGGACGGACTGGATGTTCCCCGCCTGGACATCAACCAGCTCCGTGACAAGGCCTACGCCATCACGGGCACGCCCGATCCGATTCGCTTCAAGGACCGGACGGTCGCCCTGGTCGAGTACCGGGACGGCTCACTGATTGATGCCGTCCACGAAGTGTGAGGGACCAAGGTCCCTATTGGCCCGTCCAATGCGGGCCGGGTGAGGAAGATGATGGAAGTCATACCGGGATTCCAGATGGGTGATGACGGTCGCGTCCTAGGGCCGGTCGCCAGGGCGGTGGTGTCACGGATGGAGGTGGAGGGACATGGTACGGTGCGGGAAAACCTCTATGATGCCCTTCGTAGATCCATCATCCAGGGAGCCATTCCCGACGGCGAACCCATGAGTGATACCTGGCTGGCCCAGGAATTGAATGTTTCCCGGACACCCGTCCGGTATGCTTTCAACAGACTGGCAGACGAGGGGCTGATTGAGGTGCGTGGCCATTCCGGCATGGTGGTCAAAGGGGTGACCCTGGATGATGCCAAGGAGATTTACACCATTCGTGTTCGTCTGGAGTCCCTGGCCTCACGCCGGGCTATGGAGTGGATGAGCATGGCGCAATTCGACCAGCTCGGCCGACTTCTGCAGAGCATCGATCACCTATACGCCGAGGGGTGCATCTCTGAGGTGATTGGTGCCATGGGGGACTTCGATCGGTTCATCTACCAGGCCTGTGAAATGCCGAGACTCAGGGACATCATCATCCAGCTGGAGGATTATCTGCGTCACTTCCGAATCATGGGCCTGTCCAATCCGCAGCGTTGCGGGCAAGCCATACATGAACACAAGGCCATATACCAGGCCATGGTCAACCATGATTCCGGCCTGGTGGATGCCATGGTCGCTGAACACCTGGACCACTCGGAGACATATTTGCTGCGGATCATGTCGGAGGGGCGGCCATGAACGAGCTGAGGCGGATTTGGTTGGAATTCGATCAGGAGGGCAGAAAGGCCTGGTCAAGCCTGCTTCGTTCGGCGGGTTTGACTCCCCAACTCGGTCTGGACTACACGGTCGGGGTTTTCCGTGGAGGTGAGCTTCTGGCCACCGGTTCCCTGTCCGGCAGGATCATCAAGGAGGTCGCTGTCCGTTCGGACGAGCGTCAGGGTGGGCTTCTGGCCACCGTAGTCCAGGCCCTGTTCGACAGGCTGTCAGAGGAGGGCAGGGACGACCACGCCTTCGTCTACACCAAGCCGGACACGGCACCCTACTTCCGCTCGCTGGGATTCCATCACGTCGCATCCACCCCGGTGGTGCACCTGATGGAGTGCGGCCACCCGGATTTGAACGATTATCTGGCCAGTCTCGGTGCCAAGGCACATCCGGGTTCCCCCGTTGCCTCGGTTGTGGTCAAGGCCGACCCCCCGACTCTGGGTCACCTGCATCTGATCGACCGCGCGGCCAAGGACAACGCAGTCGTCTACCTCTTCGTTCTCTCCGCTCAGGACACGACCTTCAACGCCCAAGAAAGGTTGGGATTGGTCAGGGGGATGGTGGCCGACCGTACCGGAGTGGTCGTCTTGTCGACCAGTGACTATCTGGTCTCCGCCACGACCTTCCCCTCCTACTTTCTGAAAGATAGGGTCCCCTCGGCTGTTGCTGCGGCCCAGGCCTCGGTCGACGCTTGTATTTTCAAGGATTCCATCGCCCCTCGACTCTCCATTGCCCGCCGCTATGTGGGAACCGAGCCCCTCTCACCGGTTACGGCCATCTATAACCGGGAGCTCAAGCGAATCTTCCAGGGGCACCCGGAGCTGATCGTTCTGCCCCGTCTGGAGCTCAACGGGCGGGTGGTCAGTGCAGGAACCGTCCGTAAGGCCATCGATGCGGGCGACAAGAAGGCCGTCAGAAGTCTCTGTCCGGACTCGGTGGCTTCATACATCATCAGGACCCGCATGCAGGGCACCCGAGACCAGGCAGGTGAATCCCATCGTCCCACCAGGAGGAATCATGGATGAATCAGGAATCATGGACGGCCCGCCCGTCGACCTTCAACAGATGCTCCAGGCCAGGGATGCCCGCGTGGAGCGCCAGCGCAGCCTTCTGGAAGACAACCCCCATTCCAGCCTCCTCCATGTCGGTCTGCGCATCGCCGGCCCCGTCAAGACAGGGCGCGCCCTGGAGGAGGTGTTCGACCAGGCTGTCAATCGGCTCCATCAGCTGTTGGAGGCGGGGCTGCTTGATCAGGACGTCCTCCACCTTCCCACAGGACCTGAGGCCTTTCTGGTCAGTCTCATGCCGGCAAGGGAGCTCAAGGAGGACATGTTGGATTTTGAAGGATACCGGCCCTTCTGCACTCTGATGGATCTGGATGTGCTCACTCTCGAGAATGGTCGGCTTGTCAAGATATCCCGTGAAGACCTTGGCAGGGTGCCCAGGCCTTGTCTGATCTGTGAACGTCCTGCCAAGGAATGTGCCCGGTCACGGCGACACAGGCCTGAGGAAATCAGGTCGGTGGTCGAGACCTTGGCCGGCAGCGGATGGGAATACTGATGGATCAGGTTGCGCAGACCGTTCATCAGCACCTGGACCTCTCTCCGGGCAAATCCATTGGCAAAGCCGTTTATCAGGCCCTCCGACAGACCATACTCATGGGTGAGATACCTGACGGCGAGCGAATCAACGAGAAGAGCCTGGCCAAGGAACTGAACGTGAGCCGCACTCCTATAAGGAAAGCCATGGACCGATTGGATCGGGATAACCTGGTGGAACGCAAGAGCGGGGTGGGTATCATCGCCCGTGGGGTTTCCCGGAAGGATGCCCGGGAGATCTTCGACATCCGCAGGGAACTGGATACCCTGGCCACCATCAGGGCGATGCAGATCATGACCCGCGACCAGTTCTTCAGTCTCCGGGAGATCCTGGAGGAGACTGATCGTTGCAACGGACAGGGCCAGGTCGACCAGGTACTCACCATGTTCACCGCCTTCAACGATTTCATTTACGATGCCTGCGACATGCCCAGGCTGAAAGTGATCGTCACCAGGCTCAAGAACTATCTGGTTTACTTCCGAGACATCTCGGTCAGGGGGAATGACCGCCGCCAGCTGGCCATTGACGAACACTGGAACATCTACCGCGCCATGCTGACCGGTGATCAGAACCGGGTGGAGTCCATCATTCGTCAACATCTGTCCCATTCCCTGGATTTCATACTTTCGGTCATGGAGGCTCGGCACGTTGGTTGAAACCGCACAGCTCCTGGCCGGCGCCGCGACTCAGTCCCTGATGGACGAGGTGTTACTCAGCCCCAAGCCAGGCCTGGTCGACCCATACTCCTCCGGGGCGCACGATGACATGGACCTCGACACCTTCGCGGCCAGCATCGCGGCCCTTTCACCGTTCTTTCCGGAATACGTCCGACTCGGTGCCCAGCCCGGCGGGACAAATCTGGTATACCGACGTGTGAGAAAGACAGGTCTAGCGGCCGAAAGCGCCATGCTCCGGGCCACCGGGGGGGTGAACACCCACAAAGGCATCAACTTCACTCTTGGGTTTCTCCTTGCCGGTCTCGGACGTCTGATGAACCGATTCACACTGGAGGCTCTGGTCTGCCAGAATTTCTCCTCCCTCTTTCCGCTGGTGGCCTCCCTTTGCTCCGATGTGGGCGAAGACTTCAGGAATCTCCAAAAGGATGGGCCGCTCACTTATGGACAGCGGCTCTACCTGACTGATGGGGTCAAGGGGGTCCGAGGTGAGGTGATGGCCGGCTGCCCCACCTTGCGTACCTGTGTCCTTCCTTGCCTTTGTGCGCCCGCCGTTCATGATGATGTCTTTTATCTTCGCCTGATGCTGCGGTTGATGATGGTCCTGGAGGACAGCAATCTTCTGCACCGGGCAGGTACAGCTGGGTTGGCCTGGGTCCGTCATCGTGCACGGGAGCTGCAGAAAGTCGGGGACGGGGATCTCCCTCAGGCTCTGCGCACCATGGATGAGGATATGGTTCAACGCCACCTGTCCCCAGGGGGAACGGCCGATTTTCTAGCTCTTGGATACTTCTTTGAGCATTTGCGCGCGTCTGTCATCGGTCATGGTGCTTCCTTGGGTTGAGATTCGTGTTTTCGGGTTCTGTGGTTTGGG
>NZ_CALYOY010000043.1 GCF_945269915.1 uncultured Bifidobacterium sp.
GGTAGCCCAGGGCGCCGGCGCCACCATGCGCTGACGAGTGAAGGTCGTATGGTCACCCCTGTCCGTGGTGTGATTTCCAGTGTCGTGCTGCGGTTTTTGGCCTTGTTGGCCCCTAGTATGGACGTAGAGGCGTGTTCCATCGCAACAGGGGAGGTGCCATGCGGCACGGTGCCATCGGCAACAGCAGGGATCAGGTCTGGTACAGGGTCAACGGCCTCAGCGCCTTCGCCCTGATATACGTGTCGATCGAGACCCTGATCGACCTGATCGGCGCCAAGGTGGTGCTGCCCGGAATCTTCCCCGACATGACCGCTGCCCGGCTGGATGCGCGGTACGGCGACGGGCTCCTCCTCTTCTCCGTTGTGGTGGCGCTGATCGTAGCCCTGATCAGCCAAAGGAAGGTCATATTCGGGTCTGCCCAGGCAGACGAGGGCAGGGTCCAATGGCTGACCGTGCGGCGAATAAACCTCCTGGTACTGGTCATCAGCCTCACTCTTCTCTTCGCGGCCCAGCTGGTGGCCACGGCGGCCCAGTCGGGCTTGGGCGCCCTCATATCGTCCACGAATCTGCACTCGCCCGGCCAGGCCGGTGACACCTCGGATCCCTCGACCTCGGCGATCATGCTCTTCTACGCCTTCCTCTTCGGGCCCCTGGCCGAGGAGGTGGTTTTCCGTGGGGTGATCATGAACGGACTGCGCCCCTATGGCAAAATCTTCGCCATCGTCACCTCGGCCCTCCTCTTCGGCTTCATGCACGGCAGTCTGGTCCAGGGGCTCTTCGGCTTCCTGACGGGGCTGGTCCTTGGATACGTGGCCATGGAGTACGGCCTGGTCTGGTCCCTGGTGCTTCACATCTTCAACAACGGGGTCTATTCCGGCCTCCTGCCCCGGGTCATGCAGTCGGTCCCTGAAGGGGTCCGAATCGGTGTCGGGGTGGCCATCCTGGTGGTGCTTCTGGCCGGAGTCATCGGCATGGTGGCCAAGGTCCGCCCGCTGGTTGGTTACTGCCGCAGGAACAGGGCCCCCAAGGGAATCTACGCATCCTGGCTTGCCCCCTGGTGCCTGATATTCCTGATCCTCTGCCTGGGCATGGCCGTGGGTGAGCTGATCCCCGGCTGGCTCTGACGGGGCAGCCTACCGGGTTTCGGCCCTGTCCGTCTTCCTCGTGTCATTCTCCCCGTGTGTCATCTGTGCCGACGCCGGGTTAGTCTTGGAACAGTGGGTTGACTGTTGGGGAGGAATGCCGGCCAATGAGACATGCGTATGAGCAGGGTTCGAGCAGCCATACAGAGGCTCAGCGGACCGCAGGCGCAGACCGGAAGGGGCGGGGTCCCTCCCGGAGTTCATGGACCGAACGTGAATTCGCAGAGAAGAACCACGCCAAGCACTGGGAACAAGGTGACGATGCCGATCTGGAATTGGAACGGCAGGGTCGTTCCGTAGCCTGGATTCCCGATGACAGGTTTCCTGATGACAGGGTCTCCGAGGGCGGGGACCGTACTGGGGACGTTGCGGAGAATCGCGGCTCCCGGGCGACGGGCCTCCCATCCGTCGGCAGGACTGCCGGGAGGGTGCGGTCGGTTTCCTGGTCGGGAAGGGACGGGAGGCATGATGGTGGGTCGACGAAGGCGAAACCGGTAAGGGGCAAGGCGGCGAAGACCAGAGCCGTCAAAGCCGCATCAGTCAAGGCCAAGCCCGCCAAGGCCACACCGACGAAAAAGAAGTCCCCGAAGGCGCAATCAGCAGCGCTCCCCGTCGAGAGGAAAGGCACACCCACGAAAAATACATCAGCCAAGGGCAAGGATGCGAAGAGGAAATCCGCGAAGGGCAAGGCTGGCAAGAAGAATTCCACCAAGGGCAAGTCCGTGAAGGGAAAAAACGCGAACGAAAAGGCCCTGAAGACGGAAGCAGAACAGGCGCAACGGTCGGGGTGGAAGACGGCTCCCGCAACGGGCCGGCCTTTCGATTCCGGAAGGACCGGGGCCGATCCCTTCAAGGGTGATGTCGGTTCCTTGGACTCCGGAATTCCCCTTCCGCTTCGATCCAATCCCGAGGAGATCCTTCCCCTGGCCGATGATCCGGTCGGCACCGGTGATTCCTCACCGATCCTTCCCCCGGCCGATGATCCTATGGATGTGGGGGATACGGGCTCGGAATCAAACCTCGGCCTTCCCCTTCCCGATGAGCCTGCGGGTTCGGGAACCGCTGTCCCAGGATCGGCTCCGCTGGATTCGTGGCGTCCGGACCATGTCGAATCCGAACCGGCATCCAACCAGGCATCCGCACCGGAACCCGCTGTTGAACCCAGGCGGACCTTCGAACCCGAGTCGGCATCCGGATCAGTGCCGGCCTTCGAGTCCGGGCCCCCGCCTGTATCCCGGCATGAATACAAGCCCTTGGATGGCTCCGATCTCCAGGGCCCGTCAGAATCCGCAACCAAGGCCACGGTTCAGTCCGTGGCCCAGTCCGCAGCCGCATTCCAGCCAACAACCAAGCCTTCAACCACGGTAGGACCCCAAACCAAGACCGGGGCGAAGGACGATGAGGCCGGGGCCAGGGCTGGCATCGAGTCCGGGAATGTCGCTGGCGAGCCGGAAAAGGCCAGTGACGAATCGAAGAAGGGTGGCGGCAAACCGAAGTCGGGGAGGAGGCCCCACCGGTCAAAGCCGAAGAGGTCCCGGTTCGCCTTCGGTGCTCGCGGAGCGGCCGCCAGGGCAGGTCACGGCAATGGCGGGTTCTCCGGTGAAGCGGACATAACCAGTCCCCGGAAGGTGGTCGGCGAGTCTGGCACGGCTGCCGAGCCCGACAAGGTTGATGGGTCCGACAGGATTGTTCAGCCCGGCTGGATGGGTGAGCCTGATAAGACCACCGAGTCCGGCAAACCTGCCGTTTCGGATGTGGCAGGCAAGTCCACCGATGCCGGGGGGACGCACGGGGCCAGACCCAGGGTGACCGTCAACGAGGCCGTCAACGCTGTTGTCGGTCAGAGCGCCTTCGCCTTCGTGTACCTGGCCATCACCATCATGGTGGTCATCCTGGGCGACAGCGTGGTGGTGACATACCTGCGCGGCAAGATAAGCGACCAGGCACAGAGCTTCCTCCTGGGTGGAGGGCTCTACCTGCTCTCCTGCCTGGTGGCCCTCGTCTACGTCTTCTTCAGCGAGCGTCGGACCCTGACCGGTCATGAGCTCCACGGCGACGACCAGGTACGTTGGATTACCGGGCGCGGGATCCGGCTCTGGCCCCTCATCCTCGCCCTGGCCCTCCTGCTGGTCGGCCAGGCCCTGGCCGATGGCCTGAATCTGTGCTTGCAGGCCTTGGTGCCCATGTTCCATATCTCTCCCGCCATCCTCATGAGCCCCCTGACGAGCCTGTCCGGGTCGTCGCCCATGCAGGCGTACGCCCTCCTGGTTCTGCCCCTGACCGAAGAGATCATTTTCAGGGGCGTCATCATGAACGGGCTGAGGCGGTTCGGTCGGGTCTTTGCCATCGTCACCTCGGCCTTCCTCTGCGCCTTCATGCAGGGTCAGCCGACACAGATGATCTGGGCCTTCCTGGTCGGTCTGGTGCTGGGTGCCCTGGCCATGGAATACGGGCTGGTCTGGTCCATTGGCGCCCACATCCTGGCAAGCGTCGGGTATTCGGGTTTGGTGGTGCCCTGGCTCTCCAGGGCTCCCGTACAGGTTCGGGGTGTGGTGGCCCTGGTGGCCGGTCTGGTCGTCCTGGCCGGATTGGTCATCCTGATCAGGAAGTTCTCCTCGCTCCTGGCCTACGCCCGCCGGTACCGGGCCCCCAAGGGGATCTATGCCTCCTGGCGGCAGTCCTGGTTCGTCCTCTACTGCCTGTGCAGTCTGGCCGTGGCGGTCCTCCAGTACTTGTAGGGGGTGCTGCACCGGGTTTGGGCCGCAAGGAGGGTCGTTCGCGGTAGGATTGAGACATTTGGTCGGGAAACACGGGGGTGGAACGCCCCTCGGTGGCCCGGAAGGGTGTGTGGCATGCAGCAGGCAGGGATGAATGCAGGGACCGGGGCCGCCGGGAGCCCGAATCAGGGGCAGGCTGCCGTTCCCGTGGCAGGTCGCCGTGGCGTGTCGGGCTGGGCCGACCCCGGCTGGTTGCACTCGGCGCGCCATGTGCTCGGCAATCAGGCCGGCTTCCTCATCCTCTACCTGGTGGTCATCCAGGTCGGCGGGTTTCTTGCCGGACTCGTGGCCCAGTGGGAGTGGAATCTGCTGACGGACCCCGTCCCCCCGCACAGGGACATGGAGTATATCTACCAGCAGACCGACGTCAGGTATGCCGGAATGGTCAACATGATGGCGGGCCTGTGCGGTCTGGCCTTCCTGGTGCTGGTGCGCCGCCGCCAGATCACCGACGGGGGGCCGGACGGGATCTTCCACCGTTCGGTGAACCGGATGACCTGGCCGGTATTCCTGGGCTGCTTCCTCCTGCTTTTCGCGGCCCAGACCATCGCCTCGATCTACGGGATCGGCCTGGACTGGACCACCAAGACCATGGGTCTGACCTCCATCAGCACCACCAGCGAAGCCATCGAGGCGGCCAGCGGCTCCATCCCCATGTTCCTCTACACCTGCTTCGTGGCGCCCGTGGTCGAGGAGGTCGTCTTCAGGGGGGCGATCCTGAACTCACTCAAGCCCTATGGCAGGGTCTTCGCCATCGTCACCACGGCCACCATGTTCGGCTTCTTCCATGGCGACCTGACCCAGGGGCTGTTCGCCTTCGCCGTCGGCCTCCTCCTGGGGTACCTGTCATGCGAGTACTCCATTTTCTGGTCCATCCTCCTGCACATCGGCAACAACCTGGTCATCAGCCAGATCGGGGATGCGTTGGTCTCCCACATGAGCCAGAACCTGGCCAACTATGTCGGCCTGCTTGAGCTGATCGTCGGTGGCCTCTCCATGGTCGTGGTCATCTACCTGGGCAGGCACCGGATTCGGGCCTTCATCACGGCCAACCGCACCTATTCGAATGCCTACGCCGCCTGGGCCAACCCCTTCTTCGTCATCCTGCTGGTGCTGGAGGGGCTGAGCATGGTCTGGTTGCTCGTGGCCTGAGCCTGTTCTACGCCTTGGGGCGACAATTCACGTTGCCCCCACACCCCGTATGGCAAACTGACAATGTACGTGGTCTGACCAGGCGGAGGTGCCCCCGGTCCGGAGCCGATAGGATAAGGAAGCCGAAATGTCCAAGGTGAATTCCGAGAATGATCTACTGCACGTGGTCGGCGGCAGGCCGCTCCATGGCAGCATCCAGGTGCGTGGGGCCAAGAACTTCGTCAGCAAGGCCATGGTCGCCGCCCTCCTGGCCCCCGGTGTCTCCGTCCTGAAGAACGTGCCCGAGATACGCGACGTCCAGGTGGTCTCCGACCTGCTGCGTCTGCACGGGGTCGGGGTCGACGTCAAGCCCTGCGAGGGCATCGTCACCATCGACGCCAAGCATGTGGAGCTGGCGGACGTGGCCGATGTGGACACCCTGTCGGGCTCCTCCCGCATTCCGATCCTCTTCTCCGGGCCCCTCCTGCACAGGCTGGGGGAGGCCTTCATCCCGGCCCTGGGCGGATGCCGCATCGGCAGCAGGCCAATCGACTTCCACCTGGAGACCCTGCGCAGGCTGGGGGCCAAGGTCGACAAGGAGCACGAGGCGGGCATCCACATCACGGCCCCCGACGGCCTGCACGGGGCCAAGATCCACCTGCCCTACCCCTCGGTCGGCGCCACCGAGCAGACCCTTCTGGCGGCCGTCCTGGCCAAGGGGAAGACCGAGCTCTCCGGGGCCGCCACGGAGCCGGAGATCATGGACCTGGTCGCAGTCCTGCAGAAGATGGGTGCCCAGATCTCGGTGGACGTGGACCGGACCATCCGCATCGAGGGGGTCGAGTCCCTGAAGGGCTACACCCACACCTCCCTGCCCGACAGGATCGAGGCCGCCTCCTGGGCCTCGGCGGCCCTGGCCACCCACGGCGACATCATGGTCAGGGGCGCCCAGCAGCCCGACATGATGACCTACCTGAACGTCTTCCGCAAGATCGGCGGAGAGTTCGACGTGCGTGACGACGGCATCCGCTTCTGGCACCCGGGCGGCGACCTGAAGCCCGTGGCCATCGAGACCGACGTCCACCCCGGGTTCATGACCGACTGGCAGCAGCCCCTGGTGGTGGCCCTGACCCAGGCCAAGGGCCTCTCGATCGTCCATGAGACCGTCTACGAGAACCGGTTCGGCTTCACCCGGCCCCTGATCCAGATGGGCGCCACCATCCAGCTTTACCGGGAGTGCCTGGGGTCCCTGCCCTGCCGTTTCCAGCAGCAGAACTTCGAGCATTCGGCCGTCATCTTCGGGCCCACCCCCCTGACCGGCCAGGACATCGACGTGCCGGATCTGCGCGGCGGTTTCAGCCACCTGATTGCAGCCCTGGCGGCATCCGGCCCTTCCACGGTCCGCGGCATCTCCCTGATCGACCGCGGCTATGAGGACTTCCGCGACAAGCTGACCGCCCTGGACGCCCAGATCGACTAACCCCCCCCCCTGCTCGTAATGGAATCATGGTTATTCCCGGCCCCGCCGGCGTGGTTCCGCTGCCCAGGGGGCACAATGATGACATGGCTTCCAAAGGCAAACCGTCACCGCGTTCAGCGGTCAAGCCCCTGTCGGACCGGCAGGTGGCCCTCCTGGGCGAACGGCACCACCTGGTGGACCCGACCCGGTACTATCCCACCGGTCACCGGGCTCCTGACCTGGATGAGATAGACGGGCAGCATCCCACCGGCACCACCCGTCTCCTGCGCGGGGTCTCCGACGTGATGCGCGGATCCTGCAAGCTCTATGCCTGGGGTCTGGAACAGGTGCCCGAGAAGGGGCCCTTCATCACGGCGGCCACCCATGTGACCCAATTCGATGTTTTTGTCCCCATGATGTCCCTCTTCCACCTGGGCCGCCGCCCCCGGTACATGGCCAAGGCGGAGATGGCCCACTGGCCCCTGATCGGCAACTGGTTCAGAATGGCGGGCATGCAGCCGGTGGAACGCAGGTCCGGCAAGGCCCGCCCCATCGAGGAGGAGTCGATCAGGATCATCACCTCGGGCAGGCCACTGACCATCTGGCCTGAGGGGACCGTGACCCGTGACCCCCTGAAGTGGCCCATGTCGCTCAAGCCCGGTGTCGCCTTCATCGCCCTGGAGTCCTCGCGGCAGCTGGGCAGGATGGTTCCGCTCTATCCAAGCATCACCTGGGGGGCGGCCTCGATCAACCACAAGTGGCCCTGGCCCCGGAAGAACGTGGTCATGTGCTACGACCGGCTCTTCGACTACTCCGACCTCCTGGAGGGCATGGACCAGTGGGGTCCGGAGCCCCCCGGGGAGGCCATGCACACCCTCTGCGTCCGCCTGCGCGACCGGATGGAGGAGGTCATGGCCGAGATCCGCGGCGAGGAGCCCCCGGCCGAGGGGTACTTCGATTATGTGACCATGACCCGGCGGCCCAGAAGCGAGCAATAGGGCCGAAACCCACCTTCAATTCCGCCTCCCCGGTCCCGGTGTCATAGGATGGTGGAGACAAGAGATGAGGCATCTGGTCGGCGTTCCTGTGCGCACGGCATTATGCAAAGGAGAATGATGGCGAAGATCACGGTATTGGGAGCAGGCGCCTGGGGTACCGCCTTCGCCCAGGTACTGGCCGACGCAGGCAACCAGGTGGTCATGTGGGACATCGACCCGGATGTGGTGGCCGAGATCACCCTGAAACACTCGAATGCACGCCGCCTGCCGACCGTGCAGAGGCTGCCCGACGCCATCAGCGCCGAGGGCGACCGTGCCCGGGCCGTGGCCGGTGTCGACATGGTCGTGGTCTCCATAGCAGCCCAGCATGCCCGAGAGGCCCTGGAGGGGTTCAAGGGGCTCCTGGGGCCCGATGCCATCGTCATCTCCCTGATGAAGGGTATCGAGCGGGGGAGCGACCGGCGGATGGACCAGGTGGTCTGCCAGACCCTGGACCTGGACCCGGCCCGGTTCGCCGCCGTTTCGGGGCCCAACCTGAGCAAGGAGGTGGCCGCCCGCGAACCGGGCGCCACCGTGGTGGCCAGCGCCGATGCCGACACCGCCATGAGGGTGGCCCGGGCCTGCACCACCGACTACTTCAAGGCCTTTGTATCGGATGACGTGATCGGTCTGGAGATGTGCGGATCCCTGAAGAACGTCACCGCCCTGGCCGTGGGAATGTCGCGGGGGGCGGGATTCGGGGAGAACTCGGCCGCCATGATCCAGGCCAGGGGACTGGCCGAACTGACCGCCCTGGGAACCGCCTGCGGGGCCAAGGCCAAGACCTTCGCCGGTCTGGCCGGAGTGGGCGACCTGGTGGCCACCTGCGGGTCGCCCCTGAGCAGGAACTACACCTTCGGCTTCAACCTGGGCCAGGGCAAGAGCATCGAGGAGGCCACCCGGGTCAGCAAGGGCGTCGCCGAGGGCGTACCCACCACCGATGCCGTCGTGGCCCTGGGCAGGCGCTACCAGGTGGCCACGCCGCTGGCCACGGCCATGAGTCACGTGCTGGACCAGGGCCTGAGCTGCCGGGGCATGATCGAAGAGCTGTTCGGCGGGGAGATCACTCCGGAGTAGGTTCCTTCTCCCTGGTGCATCAGGGCATCCACGTAGGCGCGGGGCCGCTGGGCCACAAAGCCGCGGAGTCACGAGACCACGAGATCATGGTCCGGTTCGTGCCAAGCTTGTGGATGAGCTGCACCGGTGGCCCACTGGGGCCCTCTCAGGGGATATCCTGCTGTGTGAATGATGTATCCGCCCGGGATGCCTGCGTCGGGTTCCTTCCAGCCGCACCGGAACCGGGTAGTGGTACATGCCCAGCATGAGGAAAGCCGAGGAATGATGGCCAGGAAACGTGTAGTGGTGCTGTATGGGGGCCGTGCCGACGAGCATTCCATATCGTGTGTATCGGCGGCCGGTGTGCTCAATGCCATCGACACCGACCGGTACGAACCCATCCCGGTCGGCATCACCAAGGACGGCCGGTGGACCGTGGGCGGCGAGGACCCCAGGCAGTGGAGTCTGCATGGCTCCGGACTGCCCACCGTGGAGGTGGGCGAGGGAAGCCGGCCGGTCATCCTCGACATGGCCCGTGGCAGGGACGGCCTCATGATTGGCGACCATGCCGACCTGGTCCCGGGCGCCGACCTCTCCAAGCCCTCGGGAGCCCTGGAGCCCCTGGGCCATGTCGACGTGGTCTTCCCGGTCCTTCACGGCCCCTACGGGGAGGACGGCACCGTCCAGGGCCTCCTGGAGATGATGGGGCTGCCCTACGTGGGGTGCGGGGTCCTGGCCTCGGCCGTCTGCATGGACAAGCACTACACGAAGATCCTCCTCAGCCAGGCCGGCATCCCCGTGGCCCCCGGCATCACCATCGACTCCCGTGCCCACCGCTCCGGCGCCGACCTCCTGACGGCCGTGGAGGAGGCGGGGCTCCACTACCCCCTCTTCGTCAAGCCCTCCCGTGCCGGTTCCAGCTTCGGGGTGGTCAAGGTCGATCAGGCCGGTGCCGATGCCCTGGCCGCCGCGGTCGAGGAGGCCTCCAGGCACGACTGGCGGGTCCTGATCGAGGAGGGTGTCGAGGGGCGCGAAATCGAGTGCGCCGTGCTCGCCCCCGACGGGGAGGCCGAACCCCGCACCGCCTGGCCCGGCGAGGTGGTGCTGGACAGGGCCGACCAGGATGACGCCTTCTACGACTTCGACAGCAAGTACATGGACTCCACCGCCTCCCACGTGGAGGTGCCCGCCGACCTGCCCGCCGAAACCCTGCAACAGGTCCGCGACCTGGCCGCCAAGGCCTTCAGGACCGTGGACGGGACCGGCCTGAGCCGTGTCGATTCCTTCGTGACCCCCGACGGCGGGGTTGTGGTCAACGAGATCAACACCCTGCCCGGTTTCACCCCCATCTCCATGTATGCCAAGGCCTGGGAGGCCACCGGCATCACCTACACCGACCTGATCACCGACCTGATCGAGGGCGTCTCGGCCTGACCGGTCGCCTCAGGGCGTCGGCTGTGTGAATGGTGGCCGCGTGGGGGTCATTCACTCCCTGGTGTCAGGGTGTCCGCATCGTCCGGTTCGCTAAGCGTCTCGGCCTCCTGGACCAGGTAGTCCTGGCCGGCCAGGGCGCGGGTGGCGGCATCCTGCATGTCGGAGGCCATGACGCCCTGCCTGGCGAACATGACCACCTGGCCTTTGATCCCATAGGGGGTGAATCCCTGGAACTGGACGATGGGCGGGTTGGCGGGCATGGCCATGCCCTGGGTGGCCTTGGATACGGTTTGGGCGATGGAACGGGAGGCCCGGGTCATGTCGGCGTCGCCGCGCAGGGTGAGGGGGACCGTGGTGGCCGCCTCGCCCGTCTCGGGGATCTTCTCCAGGGCCGTGGTGTTGAGGATGGAGTTGGGGATCAGCATCTGGCCGCCGGCCCGGTCCACGATGATGGTGTGGCGCCAGGTCACGTCGCGGACCGTGCCCGTGGTGCCCTGGATGGTGATGATGTCGCCGGGCTGGATGACCTTGCTGACCATGAGCCCGAAGCCCCCGACGATGTTGGCGATCGTGTCCTTGAGCCCGAAGGAGAGGGCCAGTCCGCTGACGCCCAGGGCGGCGACCACGGTCGAGGGGTTGATGCCGAAGACCGGCTGGAGGACCGTGGCCGCGGCGAAGATCCAGATCAGGGCCCGGACGATGTTGATGAAGATGGAGGCGCTGGGAAGGTTGGTCCGCTCCAGGGCGCGCCGCATGGCCGCAGCCACGATCCTGGAGACCAGGGTGGCACAGGCCGCCACGATGACCAGAAGGACGATCTTGCCGAGGTTCTGGCGGAACCAGTCGACGACGGCATCGCCGAAGCCGGAGATGGCCTGCTCGGACCGCCCCATGGGGTTCCTGTCCGGTTCGGTGGGCCCCGCCAGGGAAAGGGTGCCGAGGGCCTTGCCGGCCATGGGCGGAAGTCCACCCGCAATAAGGGTCATCAGGTTCATCGCGCGCCGTCCTTCTCCGTGCTCCCGGCGGCATCCGTCAGGGACTTGTCCATCCACATGTGCGGGCATCCCTCGTCCAGATCGTGGATGCCCGTGTCCTTGTACCCGAGGGATCTATAGAAGTCTGCCACACGTTCCTGGGCGTGAAGTGTGAGTCGGTCGGCCCCGTGGCTCCGGGCGGTATCCTCCGCCTTGCCCACCAGACCGGCCCCCAGATGCCGACCGCGGTAGGGTTTCAGGACGGCCAGGCGCCCCAGGGTCCAGGTGTTCCCCCGGCCGGGGAAGATACGGCAGACTCCGGCGGGGTCATCGTCTTCATAGGCCACGATATGGAGACTGACATCGTCGGTGCGATCGAATTCGTGATGGAAGCCCTGCTCATCCATGAAGACCGCCCTGCGGATGGACCTGGCGTCTTCGGGAATGCGCCCGCTCACCTCATACCGCATGCTTCCTCCTTGTCGGGGCCCTTGATCATCTCCAATCTACCAAGGTCGTCTGTCAGCGGAAACCGAACCGTCCCTGTCCAACAGGTTGAGTGGTGGCGGTGTGGTGTGGGGTGGAGGCGGCCCGCCGTGGGGTGTGTTGGTGGCGG
>NZ_CALYOY010000044.1 GCF_945269915.1 uncultured Bifidobacterium sp.
TCTAGCCTCAGGGTCCCGTCAGCGCCCGCCGAAGGAACCGCCTCCGCCGCCGAAGGAACCGCCGAAACCACCTCCGCCGCCGCCGAAGCCCGAACCACCGGAACCCGAACCGCCGAACCACCCGGTCTGCGAGGCCGTGTGCCGAATGCCGTCGAATCCTGCAGTCAGTCGGGATCCCAGATCGCTGAATGCGGTGGAGATGTTCATATCGTCCAGGGTCATGTTGGGCATGGTCATCCCGTTGGGGGAGTGCACACCACTCATACTGCCGCCATGGGAGTAAGCATGGGGCCGATAGGTCCAATGCACCAGGGAATCCTGGGCGTTCTGATCCAACCAGTCGGCATCCATGATCTGCGGGTAGGCTTTGGCGAGCTGCCTGACCCCCTCATCACCGATCCCGAAGGCCGTGGCATAGATCAGATACCTGTCTCAGAGAATCAGGCTTCCGATATCCCGATCGCTGAAATCGCCGAAGTCCGTCAGGAACCGCCGCAGGCCCACCACCTGCCCGGCCCAGTGCTGCCCTTGCTCGGTCAGCACCTCCGATCGACCATAAACGGTGGCAAAAATGGAGGCTGTGACCAGGATCAGGACCAGGACCACCAGGAGGCGGGTCACCAGGTTGCCGGGCATGAAACTGAACATACCGATGCCGATGGCCGCCATTAAGGAACAGACGATCAGACCATTCAGCCCCGTCCTGGTTTCCCTGACATTCAGACCATTCAACTCATAGTTGAAAGCATTGGGGAAATTGGTCGTCAAGGTCGGCCCCGACTCGCTATCGCTCAGAAACCGGTTCATCTGCTCCAAGGTGAACCTGGTGCTCCCGACACCCGGCCCCGCAGCGACACATTCCAGCAGTTTGAGGGCAGACTCCTCGGTGAGCGACAGGTTCAGGGATGAACGGTTCGTCCTGCAGACCGGATTAACGGCAATGGCAATGGCATCGTCCATCTGCCGCTGACCGTGACACCCCTGCCCTGTCTGGGGGAATCTCGACAGGGATATGGCCTTCTTGGAGGCCAGGGAGAGGATCGTCGCCGAAAGCAGGACGGAAGGGTGTGCCTTGCGTCCAAGGACCAGATCGTTGATGGACCCGGCCGCAGCCGGGGAGACACCGGGCGGATCGCGGCTATAGACCAGGTCACCCTGATACTGGGAGTCCCCATATGAGGTAAAGGCCTTACGGACCATGACGATGATCAGGACCAGAACAACAAGGACCACGATCAGCATGACCACGAAGCGCACCCTGGCCTTGGTGGTCTTCTGCCGCTCCCAGGTCTGAGCCTGTTCCAGCTCATCACGTTCGATCCGGCCCCTTGCATTCCCCGGGACAGTCCTCTTCACACCACTTGTGGTTTCCGGGTCGAGGAGGGCATCAATATTGAGATACCGCCCCGCGGTAACCTTCCGGGCGGAAAAGTGAAGCGTACCATCCTGGTCGATGCCGAGGTTGGAATCCCCCGTGAAGTGGAGCCAGGCCTTGGTCTTCTCCTTGGTGGACCCCCTGGGCAGACGCATGGTCCCCTCCACGGAGTCGATGGGGACCTGGTTGGTCCCGCCAACGGGCGTCCATGTACAATCAGCCACGTCATCGTAAGCAATGGTGACCCCGTGGAAGGTCATGTCAATCTGAAAGACGCGATGGGAGTCGGACTGGATGGTAGGAATGTACCACCCCAACTCAACCTGGCAGGTGTCGTTCTTATCCCGGCAATCACCCTGGCTCCAGCCCCGGCTCGAGAATCCGTCCTCCGTTTGGTATCGATAGCCGTCCAGGTCATCACCGTCCGAGACCTTGGCCAGGTACCAGGTGTCGGCCTTGGAGGTATCCCAATCATCGACCAGATCCACGTCGTTCGCATTGTACAGTGGGTCCGTCTCCTTGAAGACGGTTCCCCGGGTGACATCCTTGACCTTGACCTGGCTGATGCCGGTCAGGGTATTGGGTTCGATCCTATAGCGCCGGTAGAGCTCCTTCCAAGGCTTGCCCCTATCGCGGGACCTCATGTTCACGTCTATCTGCTGGCGAATACGCAAATCACCATTTTCCAGTACACGGGCCCGGTAGTTCAAACTGTTGTAAGTCAACTCAGGCCTGTCATGCTTGGAGAGGACACCAGCGACTATAACCACAGAGATGAGGCCTACCGCCAGCCGTGAACCGAAATCAGCAAGATCCGACGAAAGGTCCGGGGATCCTGTCGTGGGTTGGAGGTCACCTTGGCCGTCGCCGGAAGACGCTTCCAAGCCTCCGGGCTGGCTGATAGGGACGAAAGCGGGGTATACCAGGGAATCCGTGGCATTGTTCTCCAGCCCAGTGGTATCCGTCAGGTCCGGATAGACCATGACCAGCTGTTTGGCGACCCTGTCACTGATGCCGAACGCGTTGGCATAGACCAGATACTGTTCCCAGAGTGGCAGATCCTCCACCCCACGATCCTCGAAATTACTGAAATCAAGGAGGTAATGACGCAGGCCTTCGACCTGCCCTGCCAGCTCCCGCCCCCCTGGGGTGAGGACCGCCGTCCGGCCGTAACATACGGCGAACACACTCACGGCGATCAGAACCAGACTCATGGTCAGCCACAAGAGGGCATTGCCGGGGAGGAAGTCCAGGCATGCAATCGCAACAGCAAACAGAACGGCAAGGATACCCAGGCAATTCAGCCAGGGGCGGCTCACGGTCGCTGTCAGATGGTGCAGTTCATCATCGGCGTCCTTTTTGAAATCCTCCATCAGCAGGGGTGCTTTCCCGTAGTCGACAAGGCTGTCGCTCAGCTGGTTCATATCGACCTGATACACCTGATCACCCATCTGACCGGCAGCGGTTTGAAGTAAATCCATGACGGACCTCTCGGACTTCCACAGGTGGAAGGATTCCGGATTCCGGCGGTACTGCTCATTCAGGGTGATGATGACGCTCTGGCGATCGTCCTCGGCATGCTTGGGGGAGGAATCCGGCGGGAGGTCCTTTGTCTTTTCCTGACTCAGGGGCCCGGGTCTCAGGGAGATGACTTTCTTTGAGGCCAGTGACAGCATGGTGGTCGAGAGCCGGTCCCCGGAGTTCGTCTTCCTGTCCTCCAGAATGTCGTTGAAGCCTCGGCGGATGCCGGGGATGTATTCGGCGAATCCCTGTAGTAGATCACCTGTCCGCGATAACGGGAATCCCTGTATGTGGTGAATGCCAAGCGCAGGAGAACAACCACCAGAATCAGGGCGAACAGGATGGCCGGGACTCCAGAAGCCGGTCTTATCACGGCCGGCGTCTTCTCCCTCCGCCTCGATTCCTCAAAGGCCGATGTCTCGTCCTTGAAGATCGTATCCTTGGCCCGTCCCTCGTCCCGCCGCTCGACCGCATTGGTCGTGGCCACATCGAACATGGACACCAGATCCAAATCCTGGCCTGGCTTCATATGCTGGACGGAAAAGCGCAGAGTGCCGTCCTGGTCCTGCTCAACCTCTGAATTATCCTCGTTGTGAAGCCAGGCCCTGGAATTGTATTCGTTGACCCCCGCCGGCATATGGACGACCGCGTTCAGGGAATCAATCCGCGTCTTGTTGTTCCGACCCACCGGTTCCCAGGTAAAGGTGGCCGCATCCTTGTAGGCGGTGGTAACGCCATGAAGGATCATGTCCACCAGGAAACGTCTATGTTCTGCGGAATCAATCGGTTGGATGTACCAGCCCAGTTCCAAGGTGCAGAATCCCCCGGATTCACTGCAATTCGTCTGAACCTGCTTGCCGATCCGAGCCGTACCGCCCGCAGTGTCATACCTGCAGGGGGGGGGGGGACTGTTCCCATTGACCTTGGCCATATACCAGGTGTCGGCCCGCAGCTGGTCCCAGAAAGGGAGCAATTGCACTTCGCTGGTACTGGAGAAGGGGGCGGTTTCCCTGTACTGCAGATGAGCATCCAGGCCCATGACCGAAACCCGACTTATTCCCTTTATCTTTGCGACATCAATCTTATCCCGCTGAAAAAGCACTAGCCAAGGCTGCACATTCCCCGCGGAGTCCTCCCGTCGATTCAGATGTGCGTCAATGGTTTGTCCGATATGCAAATCGCCATTGTCCAGGACCTGTACGTCGTATCCCAGGCTGGTGTAGAAGAAGTCGGGATCGGTTGGGCGCTTGATGAAGAAGACTGCGACCGCGGCAAGGAGGGCATCACCACGGCAACGGCAACGGACTTGATGAATCTGGAGGCACTCCAGAACCCCAGGTACCAAGGCGACCGCCCTCTCCCATCTCCAACCGTATAATCCTGCCCGGCCTCTGACACCGAAGACCTCACTTCACCTGGCTGCATCGGAACATCTGCGGACCGCCTTCGTCTGCACTTATGACCTGGATCCTGCGGGCATGAGACTGATTGACAATGACGGATGCCGACATGTGCGTATTGATTCATACCTCGATAAGGGCGGTTCAAATCATATCATGACGATTATAGGTTGCTGCCCGGGTATAAAAAGGGCCCCGACCGGAGGCGGAGCCCAAGGATGCGCATCCCTGATCGGGATTTCAGCGACCTTCAGTCGCCGGCATCAGTCCTCGCTGTCGAAGGGGTCGAAATCCCTGCGAACCCGGCGACGGGGGCGCTCGGAACGCTCCTCGCGATCGGCGCGATACTCGTCGTAGTGCTCGTCGGCGGCGTAGCGGGGGTTCTCCCTGTGGCCACGGTATCCGCCACGGCCGGAGGAACGGCGCCCGCCGCGGCCGGAACGCTCACTGCGCTCACCACGGCCGGAATGACGACGACCGGAATGCTCGCTGCGGTCTCCCTCATCGGCATGCTCGGTGCGGCGACGATGCTCGTGGCGGGGAGCGCGGTCCTCGTCCTCGAACCAATCATCACTCTCGAACCTGCTCTCGCGGCGCGAACGACGATGACGGGGGGCCTCCTCCTGATCATCCTCGTCGAAGTAACGGTCCTCGCGTTCAGGCCTGAAAGACCTGCGAGAGGGATACCGGTCGTCGTCCTCGCGCTCGGGACGCTCGACCTGGTCACGATGGTCGTGACGCTCCCGACGCTCACCACGGCCGGAACGCTCGCGGCGCTCGCCCCTGTCGGAGCGGCCACCACGGTCACGACGATCACCACGGTCACGGCCGGCACCGGACTCCTGATCCTCGAACCCGGGAATGGCCAGGGAGATCTTGCCGCGGTCGTCCACACCCTGGACGATGACCTCGACGGTATCGCCCTCCTTGAGGACATCCTCGACGGCGTCGATGCGCTCGCCATTGGCCAGGTTGCGAATCTGCGAGATGTGCAGGAGACCGTCGGTGCCCGGGGTCAGGTTGACGAAGGCACCGAAGCTGGTGGTCTTGACGACCTTGCCGTTGAAAGTCTCGCCCGCCTCGGGAATGTGCGGGTTGGCGATCTGGTCGATGACCTCCTTGGCCTTGGCCGCAGCCTCGCCACCCTCGGAGGCGATGTAGACCGTACCGTCGTCCTCGATGGAGACGTCGGCACCGGTGTCCTCCTGGATCTGGTTGATCATCTTGCCCTTGGGCCCGATGACCTCGCCGATCTTGTCGATGGGGACCTTGGTGGTGATGATCCGCGGTGCGTAGGGGCTCATCTCGGCCGGGCCGTCGATGCACTCGTCGATCACGTCCAGGATGGTGGCGCGAGCCTCCTTGGCCTGCTGGAGAGCGGCGGCCAGAATATCGGCAGGGATGCCGTCCAGCTTGGTATCCAGCTGGAGGGAGGTGATGAATTCGGAGGTGCCGGCCACCTTGAAGTCCATGTCGCCGAAGGCATCCTCGGCGCCCAGGATATCGGTCAGGGTCTTGTAGGTGGGCCTGCCATCGACCTCACCGGTGACCAGACCCATGGCGATGCCTGCGACCGGGGCCTTCAGGGGCACACCGGCGGCCAGCAGGGACAGGGTGGAGGCGCAGACCGAACCCATGGAGGTCGATCCGTTGGAGCCGATGGCTTCGGAGACCTGGCGGATGGCGTAGGGGAAGTCATCGCGGCTGGGCAGGACCGGAATCAGGGCACGCTCGGCCAGGTTGCCGTGGCCCACCTCGCGACGCTTGGGGGAACCGACACGGCCGGTCTCGCCGGTCGAATAGGGCGGCATCTCGTAATTGTGCATGTAGCGCTTGGTGGAGGGACCGGACAGGGCGTCGATGGTCTGCTCCATCTTGAGCATGTTCAGGGTGGTGACGCCCAGAACCTGGGTCTCGCCACGCTGGAAGAGGGCGGAACCGTGCACCCGGGGCACCACGTCCACCTCGGCGGACAGGGTGCGGATGTCACGCAGGCCACGGCCGTCGATGCGGTAGTCCTGGGTCAGGATGCGGCGGCGGACGATCTGGCGCTGGAGCTCCTTGAAGGCGTTGCCCAGCTCCTTGTCCTTCTCGGCCTCGTCCATGTCGGTGAACTCATCGGCCAGGGCCTCACGGACATGTTCCTTGATCTCGTGGATGCGGTCCTGGCGGGGCAGCTTCTCCGCGATGGAGAGGGCCTCATCCAGGTCGGCATGGGCGATCTGGTCGATGCGGGTGTACAGCTCGTCGGTGTATTCGGGGAAGAGCTGGAACTCCTTGGTGGGCTTGGCGGCCTTGGCCTTGAGTTCGCTCTGGGCCTCGCACAGGACCTTGATGAAGGGCTTGGCGGCTTCCAATCCCTGGGCCACGACCTCTTCATCAGGCTTGGTCTGGCCCTCGTCATAGATGAGGGTCCAGGCATTCTTGCCGGCACCGGCCTCGATCATGGCGATGGCGACGTCGCCGCCCTCGACCACACGACCGGCAACGACCAGCTCGAAGACCGCGCGCTCGCGCTCGCTCCAGCGGGGGAAGGCCACCCACTGGCCGTCGATCAGGGCCAGACGCAGTCCCGAGACCGGGCCCTCGAAGGGCAGACCGGAGATCAGGGTGGAGGCGGATGCGGCGTTCAGGGCCAGCACATCGTAGGAATCCTCAGGGTTGACGGCCAGGATGGTCTCCACGACCTGGACCTCGTTGCGCAGGGTGTGCGGGAAGAGGGGGCGCAGGGGGCGGTCGATCAACCGGCAGGCCAGGATGGCCTCGTTCGAGGGACGACCCTCGCGGCGGAAGAAGGATCCGGGGATCTTGCCCGCGGCATACATCTTCTCTTCAACGTCGACGGTCAGCGGGAAGAAGTCGTAGTTCTCCTTGGGGCTGGAACCGGCGGTGGTGGTCGACAGGACCATGGAATCGTCATCAAGATAAGCGGCTACTGCCCCATCCGCCTGCTGGGCGAGACGACCCGTCTCGAAGCGCACCGTGCGCCTGCCATATGAACCATTGTCAATCGTGGCTTCTACAGCCGTGATTTCGGGACCCTCCATAGGGTTCCTCCTTTGTTTACTTCCTATTACCTAATTATCAGTTGACTTCATCATTCTTGTGCATGCCGTACGCGATATACCTGATCGCGCTGATCGGAACTCCCCGCCGGACCCTGTCCGGCCCTGGTTTCATCCCGTGGGGCTCCCGATTGGATATCGACCCGTTTTCCGGACCCCGACCCCGTCCTGGGGCCGCTTCAGTTACACCTTGTTTCCCATCCTCATTTCCAACATGCAAAAGCGCCCGAGCACCAAGGCTCGGGCGGAAGTGGTATATCAGTGGCGCAGTCCAAGTCGCTCCACCAGGGAGCGGTAGCGGTTGATGTCAACCTTCTTGAGGTAGTCCAGCAACCGGCGACGGTGACCGACCATGAGCAACAGACCGCGACGTGAATGATGGTCGTGCTGGTGCTCCTTGAGGTGCTCGGTCAGGTCGGAGATGCGCTTGCTCAGCAAGGCCACCTGGACCTCGGGAGAACCCGTATCGCCCTCGTGCGTCGCATATTCCTTGACGATTGCCTGTTTCTGCTCAGTCGTAAGAGCCACGGCTCCTCCTCTGTTTCTTTCCGTTACGCGGTGCACCGGCCCAATGCCGAAGCGCTCTGGTTCCGCGGGCGAAGCACGCCAAACAATCATTATACACATTTGACGGACCAATTGCCCAAGATCATGGATCGTTGGGGATTCAGCGGAATACCGACCTCTGCAGTCTCACATACATGGGCCTCGCCATAATCGGAACCTCTGAGAAGGAGGATTGCGAACCTGTAGACGATACCCTCCGTCTCGAGGTCTGAGACAACAAGATCGAAAGCTCCGCGGGCCCAGACGGGTCGACATCACACAGCCGTGATAAGACCCCCGAAGAGGACGATGGCCAGGGCGATGAGTTCAATGATGAAGAACATGGACAGAGCCGACCAGCTGTGGGTCAGGACGTTCCAAGGGGAATCCTTCTTCACACAGACCAGGATGGCCACGAAGAGTATGGCGAAGACCGCTACGCCCAACCCGGCTGCGATGATGCCCAGATTAGCCGCGTTCGCCAAGATAGCCTGATGGTGATAGATGACGAAGGTTCCGTACCAGAAGTTCATCTTCAGCAGGCATAGTCCGGCTATGAGCTGTTCGGCCGCCAGCCCCAGCACGAAGACGGCCCGCCAGAACCATGAATGTGATTCGATGATGGACATGCCGATCCCCATAAAGGCCAGAACCGTGACCATCCAGGCGATCAGGGCTATACCGCGCGGATCCATTGCCGACGCATAATGCAGGACTCCCTGCGTGTGATTGATGGCCAACGAGCGCCCGTACCCGTAGGGCAGAATGATGGCCAGCAGGGTGGCCAGGGCTAAAACGACCCACCATATGGGACGCGCCTTCCGCTGCTCGATTTCCGCCAGGGAATACTCGGACTCCGGGATGGTGGCCTCGGGGTGGGCCGAAGCGGGGTTATCCGGTTCAGGGCCGTCCAGGTGGGCCTGATGACGCTGCTCGGGGGTTGGTATAGTGGCTGGGGCCACGGGTCCGGCGGATGCCGGAGATGCGGTTGGCGCTGAGGACGGAACGTGATCGTCAGAGGTCCCCGCATCGTTGTGTTGGTCATGTTCCGCCATATGCATCTGCACCTCAAAGCCCGTTCGTTTGCAAATTCACTGTCACATAGCTTATACCGACCGGATTATCTGGGTGCAGAAGCGGAGAAGGCCGCACGGGAGTCGAACGCACTGGCTCATGCATCTGAAGCGAAGGAGGTAATCACTTGTTCTGACTGTGCATGGAACAGCAATTTGGTCAATGGTATTGAACCGCATCCGGCGAGCCGATCGATGCCGATCGCTTCCTAGGACAGACAATTCACAGCACGCTGAATTCATGATTGGTCTTACAAATAGGTATTTTTTATCTCATCACCATATTGGATCCATTGTTACGCCGCAACAGGTATGTATTGATACGTAGCCTACCTTCTATAAGGATCTGTTCCATATGCGGTACAGCCAGGAACACCGATTATTCGGAACCTGTTTGTACGCTTCAAGACGGGGCGGAACCTAGACTCATCCTTGCGTGCGTTCAGGAATACCTTTCCTCTATCTGTGTGAGCCAAAAAGAATTACTCCACACCTATGCGGAGAACATCATACTCGACTCTCGTCGCTAAGGGATGAGCATCATATTGCATGGTGCACTAACGAATTAGCTCGCATGTGCCGGTTACTGAAAGACAGCAAATCACACACGGTCGTATTCCGGTCTAACTGACAGCTTCACCGCCTTACTCCACACAGCCCGATGGTTCAGACCGACAATCATTATAAAAATGGTATGTTGTCAGTTTCCGATTACCCTGAATTCATTCCTGCCATAATAGCAGCCGCGGTGAGAGCCGAAGACCGTCAGCAAGAAATAGGCCATTGGCCATGACGGGCATAATGCTTTTGCCGCCACTTGCGAACGGCTGCATTTTGAACGGGCCAACAACTGACGCATGAACGTGTTAACCACCATGTCCAATCGGTCAAATCAACCTGGAATAGCGTTTCCCATCGATGAGTTTGCGCATTGAGAACTCAGCAAGGGCGTCCCGGAACTCATGGGGAAAATGATCGGACGAACGTACGTGCGTCATTAAGCGTGCCTGGTTCCATGCGGCAGCGCCGGTCTATAACATGTGAACATTGACTGGGAACTCGACATCGAAAGGACAATGAGAAGTTGCAGAGGAAGATATACTCTGTCATTTGCCCCAGATCCCATAGGATATTGCGAAACCACGCAGCTGATGGTTCGAAAGTTGACCGCACACGTGTTCGTTACCAGCCATGAACCTCGCCAGTCCCTCATATCTACGATTCTTTAAATGAGTAGCAGAGTTAGCTGAACAGTGGACAGCAATTTCTCAACTCGCAAGTTCTTCATCTTCCATTCACGCCGTTGCTGAATCTCTTCATGCAGCATGGAACACGAGTACACATTTATTAGAAATCTCCACATGTGCGGGGGACACTCGTCCTTGCTCCACAAGAAAGCAGCATCGACGACTCCCCCCCCCCCCTATCTAAGAGGCACTGCAATGGAACAGATGGCTGTCGTGTAGCCTGGGGATCATCCCCGCGTGCCCGGGGGAACACTTCCTCACGTTGTTGGTGATCTGGGCGGCCTTGGAATCATCCCCGCATCCGCAGGAAGCACGAGCAGGGCAGGATGCTGGACCACCTAGCCAGTGAATCCTTTTACATCCGCATGGAGTACACACGAACATAGGCCGTCGCTGTGACCAATCCGGGACCATCCCCGCATCCGCGGGGAGCACGCCATGATGTGAAGCGTGATGTAGGTGGGGTAAGGATCATCCCCGCATCCGCGGGGAGCACATTTGGTAGTACCATA
>NZ_CALYOY010000045.1 GCF_945269915.1 uncultured Bifidobacterium sp.
TCGGGGGCAGATGTGCGACTGTGGCATCAGAGCCTGATCAAGTTGCTGCCAAGACAGCAGCTCCTGGGGCAGCATCGGGAGATCACGGCCCTGAGGGGGCTTGGGTGGGGACGTAAGCATGCCACTGTGGATTATGTCTTCAGGCATTCACCATACAAGCTCTTCCAGTTTCACATCCTGGTCATGGATGAGATGAGCTCCAGAGGATACCACCCCGACCCTGATTGGCGCGACCCCCTCTATCGGGGGCAGCGCTGCAAATCATACGACCAGCTGAAGGCCGTACGACTCACCTCGCCGATATACCCGGAGCACACCACGGCATATCTGGAGGAGTGCCTGGAAAACCTCCGGAATAAGGGCATCATCATCCACTTATCAGACCCTGACCCTGACGTGCAGTAGCAGTAATGCATGCCACCCAACATGATGGTCGGTACGCTTAGGGGACGAGACCAGACAGGACGTACCATTCAGAATCAACCAGGCCGCCGTCAACCTCTTCACCGTCGCCATCGCACCACTGCGCTGATGACAGTCGGTCCTGGTCAGTCCTGCCTGTTGACAGGCCTGACCAGGAGGGTGACCAGGACCAGGATCAGGGCCAGGGGCAGGAGGGCCGGGCGAACGCCGGTGTGGTCGGCCAGGAATCCGATGGCTGGCGGGATGATCCAGGAAACCCCGTAATAGGCGGTCGAGATGACCGAGGCCCGCTGGGCCGCCATGGAGGGATCGCGCGTGGCCAGAGTGGTGACGATGGGCACACCCAGAGCGGCGCCGATTCCCCAGATGCCGGTCCCGATCAGGGAGACCAGGAGGACGGGCGAAAGGGAGTAGACCAGGATGCCGAGGGCCGAAACGAGAAGGGTCAGATACAGGCTGGCCATGTTGCCCAGTCGCTCGATGACCCAGGGACCCAGCATCCTGGAGACGATCATCGCCGCCGCAAAGACCGTGGGCGCCAGATTGGCCATGGACTCCGGGGCCTTGAAGGAATCGACCAGACCGATGCTGCTCCAGTCATTGACGGCCCCCTCGCTGGCCTCCAGGGCAACGTTGATCAGGGCCAGCATCAGCACCAGGGAATCGCCCCAGGCCGCCACCTGCTTGCGCATGGGGCTGCGGGTGTCGCCTGCCCCATCCCTACCAGTGTCCCCGGCAGGTCCCGTATCATCACCCTGGGGGTCGGAGGGGCAGATCAGGAGGCAGCAGATTATCAGGACCAGGGTCACCGCAGCGTTGACCGAGAGGTGGACCACCACCGGTATACCCAGATGGGAAATCAAGGAACCCAGACCCAGGGCCAGGAACATACCCAGACTGTAGGAGGCGTGGAACCTGGACATAATCGAATGCTCAGCATTGCGTTCCACCGCCCCGGCTTCAACGGTATTGACCGTTCCCCAGAGACTGATTCCGGCCGAATTGAAGAGAAGCCCCAGGACCACCCCGGGCAGGGAAAGCCTCCAGATGGCAGCCGAAGCGATCATCATACCCAGACACCAGGTCGAGGCAGCCAGGAGCATGGACCGGCGCACACCCAGCCGGTTGGTCAGGACCCCGGAAACCACCATCCCCACCAGGGCACCGCACCCGCCCAGGATGGTCATCAGGGCCAGGGAGGAGGGTTGCAGCCCCAGCATCTCCTTGACTGAAGGCAGGCGGGAGAACCAGGCCGAGGTGCCCGTCCCCATGAAGACGAAAAACCCGAAGGTGGCCAGACGCTCCCGGAACCGACCTTGCCAGACATTGACGCCCATGGGTTCCCGCCTCTCCTCTTCCTGGGTACAGCTCGCCTTCCATCCTCACACCTCTTGGGGACCATGGCACCTTCCTGGGAACCAAGCACGGGCTGCGGGTGATGAAAGGTCGTGGCGGCTCCATCATCAACATCTCATCCACCGAGGGATTCGTTGGCCTGAGCCGGACCGGTGCCTATAACGGCAGCAAGGGCGGCACCAGGCTCCTGACCAAGTCGGCTGCTCTGGATTCGGCCAGCACCGGCTATGATGCCAGGATCAACTCGGTCCACCCCGGCTTCATCTAGACCCCTGATCAGTCGGGAGCCAAAGAGGACCGGATGAGCAAGTTCTCCCCCTCGGGCCACATCGGCGAACCCTACGATGTCGAGGAGATCTGCGTCTACCCGGTCCCGGACGAATCCAAGTTCGCCATGGGCTCCGAATTCGTGGTCGATGGCGGCTTCATCGCCCAGTGACCCGCTCTCCCGGAAAGCGGATGGGTTCCCGAACACGACCATCCGGGAACCCATTCGGAGATATCACAGGACCGGACACACGGCGGCATCGTCATCCATGAATGCAAGCCCGGGCCGGTAAGGAACCCGGCAAAGGAAACCACATCCTGGAAAAGGTTCAGGCCGGCCATAAGAATCCGCAACAGGCAGGGCAGCCAAACCACCATTGCTTCATAGACATTTGCTATTGTCTCTAATGGAGAGGCTGTCACATCCAGGAAAACCGTCAAAGTGAGACGGTCACCCGGATTGTCATGGCACTGCACGACCCCGGCAACTGCTTCATCCGGTGCGGACGATTGAGTCATAAGGATAAGCATGGTAGAAGACACAGGTATCACAGGCACCCGCGGCCACAAGCATCGACGGGGCGGGAACATCACCCTGGCGGTGGTCCTGCTTGTCCTCCTGGCCCTTGCCGTCGGACTGGCGGCCTACAGACCCTCATACCGCTATTACAGGTCGGGCATATCCAGGTGCATGGAGTGGGGAAACGCCTGGAAGATCAGCGACGACCACCTGAACAAGCTCCTGGACTCGATGGAGGCGGTGTCGGGAGGAAACCAGCCTTCGGCCTCCGTCCGAAAGGTCCTGACCCGAATACGACGGCAAGAAGGCAGCGACAGGAAACAGGCCCTCGAAACGGGCATTTACGGCACCAGGGGATGTTCGGCCCGGCAGCTGTCCATGAGCCGACACAGAACGGCAGACATGATGCGTCGGCTGACAGCCAGATCCGAGCAGGCCATCGCCGAGCTGCACAACATGGATACCCACCTGCCACCCCAGGCGGATGACCTGGCCCTGCTCAAGGCGATCATGCCCGGTCTGGCTGAATTCGCCGAGGATTCCAAGACCCAGGTTGGCGAGAACGCCCCCGTCAGATTGACACTGGTCGACGATTTGCACCAGGTCGGAGAGCACCCGGATCCGGGCAGTGTCCCGGCCCTGGTGGAGACCCTGTACCGGGATGCGGACCGGCTCGTCCAGGCCCGGAACGAGCGTCAAGGCATCGACTGCGCACACCAGTCCTGCCTGGCCCTGACCTTTGACGATGGCCCCGACCAGAAACTCACGAACCAGGCTTTGGATGTCTTGGCCAAGAGCCGATCCACCGCCACCTTCTTCCCGGTCGGCCAGAAGGTGGGTCCCCAGACCGCCCCGATACTGGAAAGGATGACCAGGGAGGGCTATCCGGTAGGCAACCACACCTGGAGCCACCAGGACCTCCCCGACTCCATGGCCAAACATCAGGAGGAACAGGAATTCATCCGGTCCGGCCAGGTCATCCGCACTGCCTCCAAGCGAACGGCCGTTATGGTCAGGCCCCCTCATGGGAGGGTGGACGAAGCCAGCAGGACATACATCCGCAATCATCTTGGGGCGGCCATCGCCATGTATGACGTGGACTCATACGACTGGGCCGAAGGTGCCACTCCGGATTCGGTCCACAGGAAGATCAAGGCCGAGCTCCAGCCCGGTTCCATCATCCTCATGCACGACATCCAGCCCCACACCCTGGAGGCACTGCCCGGCCTATTGGACGATCTGCACAATGAGGGATACCGCCCGGTCACCATACCCGAACTGACCGGCGAGTACCCTCGGGCCGGAACCGTCTACTACTCCCGGACCAACATTCTGAGACCCTGAGACCCGGATGACCGGGTGCTCTCCAGGCACAGAAACTGCGACCGTCTTTGACCTCGACCACCAGTAATCCCAAACAGGAGACGGGTTCCGCCATGCGACAATTCCTCGGTCACCATCCCCATTCCCGCCCTGAAATTTGGTATCGTTAGAGATGGAAGCGTTGTTGCATCCAGGAGGGCCGTCGAGGATTGATGGTCAGCCACTTGTCATGGCACTGCACGGTCATGACATCCGCTTGACCCCGTGCAGGCGGTCCAATCAGAAAGGTCAGTCATGGCAGAAGATACACTCATCGTCGTCGATACGTCCATGTTCGCAAAGGATGCCGCGGCAAAGACGGCCAAGGCCAATGAGGTGGCGAGGAAGTACGGAATCAGTGACGAGGCCCTGAAGAAGGTCGAGGACTACAAGGGCCAGCTGGCCTACCACCAGGCCTGGGACCTGCCCTTCCTGGGATACGTGGACGAGGACGGCTACGGATATGCCTATGTGCCTGACAAGGCCGTGGCGGCCGACGGTTGGGATGCCCACAAGGCCTTCCTGGACCTGCCTGACGACGTGCAGACGGCCTTCGCCATCCGCATGCTCTTCACCCACCGTGACCTTGACCGCCACGGAGCCGAAATGTTCCTCCACCACGGGCGCGGTCTCAATGTGCGCTTCGAGGGTCCCACCTCGGCCAGCTACTGATCGGTTGCGGCCCGATCCCCAATGCCCCGGAGGCCATCGCCCTCCGGGGCTTTCCATGTGTCCATGCCGGACTACATCGAAGCTTGTCACATCCGCGGCAAGGCGGCATCCAGGGCAATCCCGATCCAACCAGACCAGACCGGGCCTGGTGGTCAGAATACGAGACTGAAAAGGTTGGGCAGAACCACACCGATCACTGCCCCGATGCAGGGACCCACGAAGGGAACCCAGGCGTAACCCCAATCCGCATCATCCTTGTCGGCCATGGGCAGAACCGCATAGGCCACCCGGGCCGAGAAGTCACGCGCCGGATTCAGGGCTGCCCCGGAAACGCCACCAAGGGCCATGACCAGGACCGTGATGACCAGGGCAACGCCCAGGGGACCGACCTGGGTGGGCGTCCCCCCGTTCACGAAGACCCAGGTGACCAGGATGGCCGTGCCGACGATCTCCGAGACCACATTCCAGAAATTCGACCGAATACCCGGTTTGGTGCAGAAGATGGTGAGCTTCACATCAGGGTCGGTATGCAGGTCGAAATGCCTGCGGGTACCCAGGTATCCGATGCAGCACCCCACAAAGGCGCCCAGAAACTGGGCGAGGATGAAGATGCCGACGTTGGCGGCGGTCACCGGTATGCCCCCCTTCCCCATGGGCAGTCCGTTCAGGGTGGCCTTGGGGTCGATCCAGTGGCTGACGACCCTGGCCAGGGTGACCGAGGGGTTGAGATGTCCACCGGTGCGCCAGCCCACATAAACACCTACATAGACGGCCAGACCCCAGCCCAGGGCGGCATTGATCCAGTCGGACCTGTAGGCGGCGTTTCGCGGAAGGGACCTGCTGGCCGAAACCATGACGGCAATGGCCATCATCGCGGCCGTTCCCAGAAACTCCGACCCGAACATCTCAATGCCGCTTATCATGCCTGGACCTCATTGCTCCTTGTAGTCAAACGCACGGAATGTGGCCATTTCTCCGTAACCCGAATAGTCGACTGCGGCCATTCCCACGAAGGCGCCGGTAAAGTACCCGTCAAGCTCCTGCAGGACGTAATCGTCCGACAGGATCGCCGCATCAAGGGTAACCGGAACGGGGTACCACTGCCTGCCATCGAAGGAATACCGATAGGAGTACGTGGCTCTACGAACCTGGGTCCTCAGCCAGACATCGGCCCCCTCAGGAACCGGTATGGCCTTCTCCTTCAGGTAGGACGTGTACCTGTTCCTGTCGGACTGGGCCACCTCGATGACCCGCGTCTTCCGCTCCTCGTCCCAGGTGACGAAGATCCAGCTGAAGTTGGCGTCACTGTAGTAGTTGGTCAACCCCGCCATGGCCTGGTAGGTGTGCGGATCGAAACTCAACCGCACCTGGGCATCGAACTCGAACGCCTGCCAACGCCTGGCCACCAGGGAGAGGTCGAAGAGGTTGTGCAGGGACCCCTGACCCCTGAGCTGCAAGGAACCGCCGCCCACGGAACCCATCTTCCGGTCGAAGGGCACACGCAGGGTGTTCCAGTCCGGCCCCAGCTTGTTCGATTGGAAGTCGTCATGCTGATGGTGCTCGGTGGTGCCATCCGACTCCATGGCATCCGAAGGGGCCTCCACAAAGCGTTTCCCTCCATGGCCGCCTTCAATATGGGGCCACCCGTCTTGATCCCAGTCGACCTTCTGGATGGATGTCTCACGTCCGAGCGTGCACCATCCCCGTGGGTCATTGACCGATTCCTCGGGTCGGTGCCAGGGGCGACCACAGAGGGAGGCGTAGTACCACTCCCCCGAGGGCGTATCTACCAGGGAACCATGCCCCTGCTTCTGCAGGTACGACCGGGGCGTATCGAAGTTGCCCAGGAAGGGTTCGTCACCCGGCATGGTCAGGAAGGATTCGGCATCCAGGGTCCGCGAGCGCGATACGGTCTCCTGGTGGGCATAGGTGGTCCCACCCTCGGCGGCGAAGAGGTAGTACCACCCATTGATCTTGTATATGTGGGGCCCCTCCGACAGCTTGGCATCCGTCCCCCTCCAAATGGTCCTGGCGGTCTCTGGCAGGAGATGCATGGTGTCGGTGTCGAACTCGGTCAGGCTTATGCCATCAAAGTGATGGTGGTATTCACGGTGGTCCCAGGTCTGCTGGACCAGGTACTTCCTCCCGTCGTCATCATGGAAGAGGGATGCATCGAACCCCACGTAGTTGAGCGGGATCGGATCGGTCCAGGGGCCGTCGATTCGTTCGGCGCTGGTCAGGTAGTTGGTACCGTCCTTGAAGGTGCCGGTGACCATCTTGACATCGGAGAAGACCAGCCAGAACCGCCCATCCGCATACGACAGGTCGGGAGCCCAGACACCTCCGGATGACGGGTCGCCGCGCATGTCGATCATCCTCTTGGAGTCCAGGACGCTGGTCACATACTGCCAATGGACCATATCCCGCGAGGAATGGATGCGCACCCCGGGGAACCACTCGAAGGTGGATGTGGCGATGTAGTAGGTGTCTCCCACGCGAATCATCGATGGATCGGGATGGAAGCCCCTCAGTACAGGATTGTCAATGATCATCGGTATCCCTCTTATGCATATATCACGCGGCCAAGCCCATCGGGCACCCCGCTCATACGATGGAAATATGTGTTTACCTGGTCGCGCCACTCGGTCGCATTGTGCTTCTGGGCCTGGAGTCTCTCGGCAACGTTCTCCCAGTCATCCTGGGGTATCGAGCCTCTGACGCCCTCCCAGAGTCCTATGTATCGATCAACCGCTTCCGCTCCTTCGAAGTGAGAGTTGTAGATGTGCTGGATGAGGGTCTGTCCGTCATGCAGCACATAGGTATAGGGCAGGTGATGGAAGAAAAGCAGGAGTTCCTCAGGCGTTGTATCGACCCGTTCGAAGCGCTCCGCAAGCGCCGGATGGTATTGGGACGTGAAGCCTGTACCTGTGGCCTGGGTCCTGTCGACACCGATCCCGTTCCGATCGGCGAAATGATAGGTTCCCCACCGGTCATACTCATACCCGTTCACATCCACGCCGTAGTGCAGACCGGGCTTGACCATGAACCCCACACCCATGGGGGCGCAGTAGTCACGGAAGGTCTTGTTTGAGGTGAGCATGATCTGCCGGACCGCCTCTGCCGCCGCCCCATGCAGACCCGGGAAGGTGAGGGTCAGCCATTCATCCAGGATGGACTCGGCTGTCGCATCGGCGTCCCAGCACATTCGACCGAATCCGTACAGGTTGGCCTGGGCCAGGGTATTTCCGGTCCAGTTCCTGTCCATGCCCACATTGCTGACCCCAGCGAACCCTGTGCGCGAGGGTACAAGACTCAGACGGGGAACCACTGCCCGCACGCGGGAATCAGACAGGGGGGCGCAGGTGTCCCAATCAGTCATGGCCAGCCATTGGGGCAGCACATAGTTGATATCGATCTGCTGTCCGAGGTATTCGGCCGTGATTTGGAACTCGACCATGAGATTGGTCCGGGTCATCCGACCAATCAGGGGGTTGAGCGGTTCACTGACCTGGAAATCGATGGGGCCGAACTTGACCTGGAGGATGACATTGTCGGCGAACTGACCATCGAGATTGATGAAGTTGTCGTAGGTGGACCTGGCACGGTCAAGACTCCTGTCCCTCCAGTCCTGGTGGCAGTCGTAGACGAAGGCCCTCCATATGACCAGGCCGCCATGTCTGTCAAGGGACCGGGCCAGCATATTGGCCCCGTCGACATGGGTGCGCCCATACTGCATGGGGCCCGGCTCCCCCTCAGCGTCCGCCTTGACCAGGAAACCTCCGAACCTGGGAATGCGCCGATATATGTCATCGACGATTCCTTCCCACCAGGCGACCACACCCTCATCCAGGGGGTCGGCCGTGGGCATGCCTCCTATATCGATGGGGGAGGCGAAGTTCACCGAGAGGAAGGTCCTGATGCCGAACTGAGCGAAGATGTCGGCGAGGACCGCGACCCGATCGATATACGGAGGCCTGATCAGGCTCCGGGCCAGACCACGCACGTTCACATTGTTCAGGGCAATGGCATTGATACCAATCGAGGCAAGAAGGCGGGCGTAAGCGAGGACTCGCGCCAAGTCGCCACGGAAGGGGTCATCCCCGTTCCTCTGCGGGAAGGCTCGGAAATCGTCATGGCGGTTGGAACACAGTTCTCCGAAGAAGATGGATTCGCCTGCATACCCACGTTCCACCGACCCGTCGGTCTGGTCCCAGTGGTCGATCATCCGCAGGGCCTGATCCGGAACCGAGGTGTAGTCGTAGACCTGTTCGCCACAGGCCACCCTGCGAATCCATCCATAGAGACCATAGAGCAGGGCCGTGGCCGTGTTGCCCTCGATCTTGACGCAGTCACCCTCCCTACGAAGGCGATATGCTTCATCCCCGTCGAGCAGACCGGCCCTGGCGGTGAGGATCAGATTAGGCTTTTCCTGCGCTGATGCCTGAGCAGCGCCACAGAAGTCAGTCAGCTCCCGATAGAGCCGCTCGGCGACGGGATTCAGAAAATCCAGACCTTCCAAACAGAATCGATAGGCACTGGCGATGGGGCGGACAACCTCATCGGACAACCACATGGGCTCAAACATGCTCTTTTCTTTCTTT
>NZ_CALYOY010000046.1 GCF_945269915.1 uncultured Bifidobacterium sp.
AAGTCCCAACCGCCGACCCGACCGGCCTCCTTGCCGGCGGTGACGATCAGACCGTGATACTCCCTCAGATCATCCAGGGAGAAATCGTCCAGATCGATGAATTCGCTCTGGTGCCGCAGGGCCTGGTTGTAATCCTTCATGGACGGGTAACACAGTGCCTGCATCAGACGCAGGGCGTAGGCGTCCCAGATGAAGCACTTCTGCCCGAAGGCATAGAGACGGATCACATCCGCTGTTTCATTCCCGATTCCCGGCAGGGCCAGGAGGTCCTCCCTGAGGCGGGGATCCTGGCTGGGTACCATGTCGGGTCCGTCATACCCCTGATTCATCAGCCAGGAGGCCAGACTCCTCAAGGCCCGGCTTTTGGCCTTCATGAATCCGCTGGGACGGATCAGGTCGGCCAGCTCCTCATCATCCACCAGGGAGAGGGCCCGCTGGTTGAGCAGATTCGACTCCTTGAGCCTGAGGAGCGATACATCGACGTTACGCCATGCCGTGTGTTGGACCAGGATGGCTCCGACCATCATCTCGAAGTGGGAGTCCGCCGGCCACCAGTCCTGCCTCCCATACCTCTTTGACAGGAGGAAGAAGAGCCGAGCGGCATCAGCACGGTGCTCCCCCTTGAAGGGAATCCTGGCCATATTCCACCTTTCCGAGGTTGTCGCTGCCTTTCCCGGACGGGACGCCGGGCAAGGAAAGGAAATGCCGTCCACCGAAACGAACCGGCTGACGGCTGACAGGCACTCAGAGATGCGACCCGGCCATGACCGGAAGATCCTGCCTCGGTATTCTCAGATACCGAAGACCTCCTTGGCCAACTTGGCGATGGTGTCGCCGCTCAGCTCCGCCGCGTCGTTCTTGCACTGGTTGATCCTGCCGAAGAGTCTGTCTGCGTCATTGTAGGAGAGGGGCTTGCCGATCTCCTTGGAGAGGTCGACCAGCTCTTCGATGGTTTGCAGCTTGCCCATTTTGTCCACCAAGGTCTTTTCGTCCATGTTTTACTCCTCTGTAAACGGCAATCATGATGCCGAAGGTTACTTCCACTTTCCAGTTCTAATCGTTCCGACCGCCCTTGTAAAACATCGGAGCGCCCCGTCGGCCAACAGGGCCCTCCGAGTGCTTCGGGACATCACCCCCTCCCCCTCGTTCCCGGCGGCACCCTCCTAGAGGAGCTCGTAAGAGAAATCATGAATCTGCCTGAGGGTCTCCCGACTCTCGTCCAGCCAGGACATGCCCACCGGGTATACGTGCCCCAGGGTCTGCCCCTTGAAGGGCCTGGGATCGTGCAGCTCGAAAACCCGCCCGTGACGTTGCAGGGCCAGACCCATGGCCAGGGCATCACCCTGCAGAAAGTCATCGCTGCTGGTATTCAGGAAGATTGGCGGAAAATCAACCATGCCGGCCATCGTATCCGGGTCGGCCATCCCGGCGCCCGCGGTCTGTCCGAAACCGGCGAAGAAGTCGGGGGCCACCTTCATCAGGGAGTCGGTATTAGACCCTAATGATTCATATCCACCCTTGGTCACCTTCAGGTAGGGTGTCAGGTCGAACAAACCCGAGATCATGGCCCCACCAATGGGGGTCAGATCGGCCCGGGGCAGTCCCAGGGCCTGGGCGAACCCTCCTGAGGACTCAATCGCCAGGGCATAGAGTCCCAAGGTGCCACCCGCGGAATCACCGATGATGAAGACACTGTTCGGATCAAGGGGAAAGAGTCCCATATGGTTCTTGATCCAGGCCAGGGCCTGTGTCACGTCACGAAGCTGCCCCATGAAATCGGCGGAAGGGATCAACCGGTAATTGATGGAGAAGACCGCAAAGCCCAGCGCTGCAAGGTGGGTGCAGAAGTTCCGGTTGAGCTCCTTGTACCCATACATGAACCCACCACCATGGATGTCGATATAGACGGGCAGGGTCCTGCCGTTGCGCAGAACGGCCTCATGGGGCAGGTAGAGGTCCAGTCGGTGCGCGCGCAGGCCGTCATCGACATAGGCCATGTCGTTGATGCAGTCCACACCATCGGGGACCAGCCAGTTCCTGGCCCGCATCCCGTCGGTTCCGGCGAACTCCAGCCTGGTGCCGAGCACTGCACGGGCGATGACGGGATCACAACCCTCCAGATCACCGTCGACCTCGGTCCATCCGGAGTACAGCCGCCGGTCCTCGTCACTGACCCTCAGCTCATCAGCATCACTCATCATCCAGCCTTCATGTCATCGAGTCATACTCCATCGGTCTCGGGCCGGGCAGGGTCTTCATGAGGAAGACGAAGCCCAGACCCTCACACATATAAGTGTAGGACAGATACACATGCCCGGTCGGGGCCGTCACGCTGCCCGGGAAGGGTATCTGATACCGGACGGAACGGCATGGGCCCTGACCCCGACGGATACAATATCTCTCAGGCAAGCGGACGAAAAGTCCGGACCGTCCACAGAAAGGTCGACGATGACTATCGCAAGCTATGAGGGTGTATCAGCCACCAGCCTTGGCCTGCCCGCCACCGCGGCCATCCCCGAAGCCAAGGGACACCTGCCCGTCCAGGTCTTCACAACCAGACCGCCGATTTCGTCCCGGCTCAAGCAGCACTTCGCCACCAAGGTGGATTCGATTGTCATGCTCTCCCTCCTGAGCCCCGGTACAACCGGGTTGGCGGATGGGGTACGGTGCCATGAAATCCTGGTCATGGCCGTCGGTCTGAAGAGCGAAGACCTGCCTGTCGATGTCCTGGAACATATTGCCTCCCTGCGTTCCTCGGGAATCATCTTCGCCTGCATCCACCCCCGCAAGGGGGAAACCGTATGCACCATGGGCCTGCGCCGCGCCCTCCCGACCCGACCGGGCCATCAGCAGGAATACGGGATGCACCTGGGCCAAACCCAGACAATCAGCCAAACAGCCCTGCAGGTCACCGGATCCACCATGGATGACCTCTGGGACAGCCTCGGCGCCCAGATCATCCTGGGGACGATCGACGGGAACGACCTGGACCAGCGCATCGCCAGGCGCGAGCGCATCAGCGGCCTGCTTGACCAGGAGAGCAAGCTGGCCAGGGACCATGGCCGGGCCAAGTCCACCCAGGACCGGAACACGATCTACGCCAAGCTCCACAAGGTCCGCACCGAACTTGAGAAACTCCAGACCGAGTGAGTCCACATGGGGACCGGCCCGACCGGTCATTCCTGGTTCATGTTCCGTTCGAAGGCCCGATACTCCCTGATGGCAAAGGCCGCCTCGAGCACCGGGTAATCCTTCAATGAGCGGGGATTGTAGCCGGTCTCCTTCGCCAAGGCATCCAACCGGTTCTGCATGGTGTTTTTATGGATGAAGAGTTCCTGGGCGGCATGGGTGATGCTTCCGTTGTGTTTGGTGTAGGCGTGGAAGATCTCTGCGAACCAGTCGATGCGTTCCTCCTTCATTCCCGCGAAGACGTGTTGCACGAATTCCTCTGCCAGAGCCGGGGGCAGGGCCGGGATGATCAGTCCCCCGTCAAGGTCGTCGTAACGATGGACCCCCGTCATCCCTGCGAAACAGGTCCAATGGACGACGGTGCAGGCCTGGTCATAGCTCCGCCAGTATTCCTGCGGATGGGACATGACCCTGCCCATGCCTAGCAGGACATCTGAACCAACCGCCTCGCCCAGGCCTGTCTGGAGTGCCTGGGCGAATTCCTTCAGGGTGCCGGAGGGCAGGTCGTGGATGAAAATGCGGAAATCCCTTGGTCCCACGGCAAAGAGGGGCGCATCAAAGGACAGACAGATCGAGCAGAGCCGGTCATAGAGGTTGTCCTGGTCGAGTCGCTCCAGCCGTACGCCGGGGGCAAAGCCGACCAGGGCCGACCTGGGCCGGGCAAGGTCCACATCCAAGGTCATGGAAAGCGCCTCCATGAGACCGTCATCCTTGTGCTCCATGGTCAGGAGGTTGACCAGGTTCCCCGTCATGATCCTACGGTTGAACCGGGTGATCTGCTCCATATTCGCCCGCAGGAGTATCTCGGTCATCTTTTCGATGATTCGTCCCAGGGATCCCACCTCATCCAGAGGGCCGGTTATCCCGATGACCGCCACCACGGAATCGTTGAACAGCACAGGGACATTCACCCCATCACGCGCACCCTGGTAAGGACGGTCCTGGTCGACCATAATGGTGACACCACTCCCGGCCGCCTTGCAGGCTGCATCATGATAGGTACCGATCCTCGAGGAGTCGGTGCTGGCCGTCATGATTCCTTTGGTATCGAAGAAATTGATGTCGTAATGGAGCACATCCTTCAGATTGTCGACGATATTCTGTGCGATACGTGGATCGATATTCATGAGGCCTCCCTTGGGGAATAGTACACGTACCATTTGTATAACCGGATCAGGGTCAGAATGTCGGTATGGGTAATGTGGCGTATGCACCGCTCATCAAGCCATAATATAGGCGAAACCTGGGTGTTTTGACAGTTCCGCAGACAGATCGGGGCGCTGTTGCTCTTGGTCCATGTCACACGGGACCCCTGCTTCAAAGGAGACGGAGTGAATATCGCAATAACCTGGTGGGCCGCATTGATTGGCCTGGCTTTGGCCATCGTGCTCATCCTCGGAAAACTCAATACCACCTATGCCCTCATGCTCGGCGCCATCGTGGGCTGCCTGATCGGTGGAGCCTCGCTCTCCCAGACCGTCAAGATCGTGGTAGAAGGTTCCCAGAGCGTCATGGGAACCGTTGTCAGGGTACTGGCGGCAGGTGTCCTGGCTGGCGTGATGATGGAGTCCGGCGCCGCCAACCGCATAGCCCGGGCCATCGTCGACAAGCTCGGCGAACGGCTGGCCATCTTCTCCCTGGCTCTGGCCACGATGATCATCTGCGCCGTAGGGGTATTCATCCCCGTGGCCGTTCTGATTGTGGCCCCGATCGCCATCGAGGTGGGCAGCCGGCTGAAGATTTCCAAACTGGCCCTGCTCATCGCCCTCTCAGGTGGCGGCAAGGCCGGCAACATCATCTCCCCCAACCCCAACACCATCGCCGTGGCATCAGGTTTCCACATCCAACCCTCGGCTGTCATGATCGGCAGCTTCGTCCCCGCGGTCTTCGGCCTGGCCATGGCGGTCTTCCTGGCCTCCATGGTTCAGCACAGGGGACGGGTCGTCACCATGGACGATCTTGGTGAAGACCCGGACAGCCAGAGGTCCCGGAAGGGCCTGCCCTCGCTCGGACGTTCCCTGGTGGCCCCGGTCACCGCCGTGGTCCTCCTCCTCATCAATCCCGTCGGTTCGGTCCTGCACATCTCCCTCCTGGAGAAGTTCCAGGTGGATGCCATGTACATCCTCCCCCTGGCATCGATCCTCGGTCTTCTGGCCATGGGGCAAGGAAGGCGCATCCTGGAGTTCACCAGTGCCGGCCTGCAACGCATGGTCGACGTGGTCCTCATCTTGATCGGGGCTGGTGCCCTGGGAGGACTGATCACCAACTCCGACCTGCCCAAGCAGATTGTTTCCCTGATTGACGCCATGGGCGTACCCGGCTCCATGCTGGCCCCGATCGCCGGCATTTTGATGGCGGCCGCCACGGCATCCACCTCGACAGGCGTGATTCTGGGCAGCAGCTCCTTCGGACAGTCCATCCTCTCCTTCGGCACCTCAGGAGTGGCAGCAGCGGTCACCATGCAGGCGGGGGCCACGGTGATCGACCAGCTCCCCCACGGCAACTATTTCCATGTCACGGCGAAGTCCCTGAACATGAGTTTGGGCGAGCGCATGAAGGTGGTCCCCTTCGAGTTCCTGGTCGGCCTTACCATGACCCTGGTTGCCACGCTCATGTATCTGGTCTTCTAGGCAAGAACACCGATGGACCATACACGAACCCAAGTTTCAGCACTGCCATGAAAGGTGAACCCATGAAAATCATCATCGCCCCCGACTCCTTCAAGGGGAGCCTGAGTGCCCGAGAGGCGGCCCGGGCCATAGAGGAGGGATTGCGCAGGAGCGGCATCCAGGCGGATTACGTTCAGGTTCCCATGGCGGATGGCGGGGAGGGTACGGTCCGTTCCCTGGTCGACGCCACCCGGGGAACAATCGTGGACGCCCAGGTTACGGGACCTCTGGGCGACCCCGTCCAGGCCTACTATGGGATTCTGGGAGACGACCGGACCGCGGTCATAGAAATGGCAGCGGCCAGCGGAATCCAGTTTGTCAATGAGAAGACCAAAAACCCACTGATCACCACCACCTACGGGACAGGACAGCTTATCAAGGAGGCCCTGGACCGGGGGGTGGATGAGTTCATCATCGGCCTTGGGGGTTCCGCCACCAACGACGGAGGGGCAGGCATGGCGCAGGCCTTGGGCGTCAGACTCCTCGACGGCCGGGATCGGGACCTCCCCTATGGTGGCAAGGCCCTGGAGAACCTGGCCAGGATAGACTGCTCCGGACTGGATCCCAGACTCACCAAGGCCCGTATCCGTCTGGCCTCGGACGTGACCAATCCTCTGACCGGACCCCAGGGGGCATCGGCTGTTTTCGGCCCCCAGAAGGGCGCGAACCAAGCCATGATCCAGACCCTGGATGCGGCACTGGGCCACTATGCCGATGTCATCAGGCGCGATCTCGGCCGGGACGTGGAACGCACGGCAGGGGCAGGGGCTGCAGGTGGATTGGGTGCCGGCTTCCTGGCCTTCACCGATGCCGGGATGCAGTCCGGCATCCGGATCGTAGTGGAAACGACCGGTCTGAAGGACAAGGCCCGTGGGGCCGACATCTGCTTCACCGGTGAGGGCGGCATCGACTTCCAGACCAAGTTCGGCAAGACCCCCATGGGCACGGCGCAGGCCGTCAAGGAAGTGGCTCCCGACTGCAAGGTCATCGCCCTGGCCGGTTCGGTGGGTGAGGGCATCGACCAGCTCTACCAGATCGGTATCGACGCCGTCTTCGGAATCAGCCCCGGGGCGGTCAGCCTCGATCAGGCCATCGAGGGCACATCCACGAATCTGGCCCGGGTGGCCGAAAACATCGGAAGACTGATCAGGTAGTACCGATCGCCGACTCCGGCAAGGACAGGTCAGGGGGTGTCGGATGCGCCTCGTATCCGACACCCCCTGCGTATTTCAATCAACCGGACCCGATTGGCAATCAGGCCGGTCGGCACGGGCCGGAACCCCGCCCGACCGCCGGGAAAGGTCAGTCGAAGTCGGTGATGACCGAGCGGATGACCTCGCCCTTGACCAGCTGCTCGTAGGCCTCGTCGATCTGACTGAGCTTGATGTGCTGGCTGACGATGTCATGCATGTTCAGCCTCCCATCGACGGCCAGGTCGGCGTACATGGGGATGTCATGCTTGATGTTGGTCGAGCCCATCCAGACGCCCTTGAACCCACGCTGGTGGACCAGAAGCTCCGCGGGGTTGATCTCCAGGGAGATGGTGGCATCGGGCTTGGCCAGACCGATCGGGTAGGCGGTGCCGCCCACGCCGAGCATGTCCCAGGCCTGCTTCATGGTGGCCTGCAGACCGATGGCCTCGAAGGCCTCGTCCACACCGCCGTCGGTGAGCTCACGCACCTTGGCGACCGGGTCCTCGTTCTTGGAGTTGATCACGTCGGTGGCACCGAACTTCCTGGCGAACTCCAGCTTGTTGTCGAAGACGTCGATGGCGATGATCCTTTTGGCACCGCAGATGCTGGCACCGGAGATGATGTTCAGGCCGATGCCGCCGGTGCCGATCACGGCCACGGTGTCGCCAGGACGGACGTGGGCCGTGTTGATGGCGGCACCTGCCCCGGTGATGGTGGCGCAGCCGATGCAGGCGGCCTCGTCCCACTTGACCTGGTCGTTGACCACGGCCAGCTGGTTCTCGTGGATCAGGGCCTTCTCGGCGAACCCACCGGTGCCGAATGCCTGGGTGATGGGCCGACCGTCGGGGAAGGAGAGACGGGGCTTCTCATCAGCGCCGCGCACACACTCCTGCTGCTGGGTGCAGGATTGGGGCTGACCCTTGAGGCAGTTGGCACAGTGACCACAGACCTGCTCCAGGGAGGCAACCACATGATCCCCCACCTTGATCCCCGACACCTCGGGACCGACGGCCTCGACGATGCCGGCGATCTCGTGGCCGATCACAGCCGGGAATGGGAAGAACTTGTCGTCGTCCTCGACCAGGTGAAGGTCGGAATGGCATAGGCCGGAAGCCTGCACATCTACCAGAACCTCGGCCTTGATCGGGTCGTCAATGATGATCTCCTCGGGCTGGGCGAATCCCTTCCCGATACCATAGGCCAGTGAGGCCTTAATCTTCTGAGGCATATGTCTCCTTCGTAATACGATGCACCGGCTTTCAGTCGGTGCAGAATCCGATGCTTCCTTGGCGGTGACTCTGTGAATAGACTTGATCCCACAAGCGGTCTTTGCTTGTTTATAGTCATTCTAGCCCGGATCAAGCGGATACACCGTATTCGTCAGGCAGGATTGTTCGCAGGAATCCAGGCGAATCCGGCCTGATCAGCCGCGCAGAAGGCATCAAGCCTGAATGTGATTTTGACTACACCGGCAGTGATCACAGCACGTCAACGGCAGTCAGACCGTTCCCGTCCCCCCCCCCGGATAAATGCATCTATTCCCTCCGAAGACAACCTATGCATGCTGGCAGGTAAGGATGAGGACCACTCGGGTTGGAGTCCCCCGGAAAAGACAATCCCGACAATCTGACAATTCCGCTGACCGGATGACAGATTCACATGGGACCGGAGGTGGGGGCACGATTCCTTGCGGATGGTAAGGAAAAGGCGGCCGTGTCTTTTCTGGGAATGAAGGGGACGCGGTCGCCTGGTGTCGGATCCGGGGATTGGTGATGGTCCGACCTTACGCGTGCGAAGAATTGATCGTCAGGCTTCACCTCCGGTGCTTTTGGTGGGGTGTCGGTGT
>NZ_CALYOY010000047.1 GCF_945269915.1 uncultured Bifidobacterium sp.
GCACGCCGACTATGCCCCAATCAAATCGAGCACTTCCGGTACGGATTTCTTGCCAAATTCAACGGTCTCCTGGTCGCCCTTCCGAATGACGATGCAAGGCACGCTCATGACCTGATACTGGTCCTTCAGGGTGGGGAAGTGCGAGAGGTCGTAGGCCTCGGCACGGACCTTCCCGTTCTGGGAGGCCACCCTCTGGGCGGAGAGAACCGTGGTGGGGCACATGGTGCAGGTGAGGGAGACCAGCATCATGATGTCGACGGGGTCGCTGATGGCGTCGATCCTGTCCGAGGTGGCCTGGTCCACCTGCTGACCCGGCCCGGCCGCATTGTAGAGGGCCAGGACGAAGGAGTTGAACTCATGGCCGCTGGGCACACCATGGAAGGCCAGGCCCGTCTCCTCGGCCTCACCGTCGGCACCCACCCTGCAGATGCGCACATTGGGGCGGGCATCAGGGAGGTCGCCGGCCGGGTCGAAGTCCTGACTGCCGGGAGCGGTGTCGACCCGGGTGGTCAGCAGGCCATCGGAAAGGCCGACCAGCTCGTCGATGAAGGTGTGCAGTTCCTGGGAGACCGGGCTGTCGTCCAGTTCCAGCTTCAGGATCAGCTTGGCCGCCATCCGGCCGAAGACCACATCAAGTTGTTTGCGGATATCCGGGCCGAAGAAGCCCGAGGTCTTGGCCGGGGCCTGCTCACCGGCCTGGGTCACCGGAGCGGGCGAGGTGCCCGAAGCGGCGGCCGACTCGGCGGCCTCTTTTTCGGACTTCTCGTAAGGGGAGTTCTCGGGGCGGGGCGGCACCAGACCGGTCTTGGCCGACATGTCGGAGGCGTAGCGCTCCAGTTCCACGGCCGCCACGGCGCCGTCAGAGGTGGCGGTGATGACCTGACGGAGGTTCTTCACCCGCAGGTCGCCCGCCGCATAGATGCCGGGAACCGAGGTCTCCAGGTAGCCGTGGGTGATGACGTACCCGTGGTCGTCCAGATCCACCACGCCCTTGACCAGGCCGGTCTGGGGCACATAACCCGCGAAGACGAAGACACCGAAGGTGCCCCGGTCGGCCGGCTTCCAGACCCTGGTCTCCCCGGTGGTCCTGTCCAGGAGGGTGGCTTCGACCAGGCCGCCCGAACCGGCGGAGACGCTCTGGAGCTCGGTGGAATAGTGAATCTCTATCTTGTCGTTCTTCCTGGCCTCGTCGGCCACGGCCGCGTCGCAGGTGAAGTCCTCCTCGCGCACCAGGAGGGTGACCTTGCTGGCGTACTTGGTCAGGAAGACGGACTCCTCGGCGGCGGCGAATCCACCGCCCACCACCAGGACCTCGCGCCCGGTGAAGAACTCCCCGTCACAGGTGGCGCAGTAGGCCACCCCCCTGCCGGCGTACTCCTGCTCGCCCGCGAAGCCGATCTTCCGGGGGCTGGCACCGGTGGCGATCAGGATGCCGAAGGTCCGCAGGTCACCCCTGGAGGTGTGGACCACCTTGATGTCGCCATCCACATCGACCCCGGTGGCCTCGGCCGTCATGAATTCGGCACCGAAGTTCTGGGCCTGCTGACGCATGGTCTCGGTCAGCTTGTGCCCGTCGGTACTGGCCACACCCGGGTAGTTGACCACGTCGGCGGTGATGGTGATCTGCCCGCCGAAGTCGTCCTTCTCCAGGATCAGGGTACGGTACCGGGCACGGGCCAGGTAGAGCCCGGCGCTCAGGCCGGCGGGGCCGCCACCGATGATGACCACATCGTAGAGATTCTTGTCTTCCGTCATGCTGTTCGTTTCCTTATCTATGCCGCACATACAGCAAGGGGAACCCCTCGATCGGAGCGACGACCCGACAACCGGGGGAAACCGGTCCCCGAACGGGCGGACAGAATCCGCCATGCAGCGCCGTTCCGATGAGCAGGTTCCCGCAACTCAATGGAATGGTCCCTTCAGGACGCTTGGATCAGAGCTGACCCACCAGATCCAGGCTGGGCTCGATGGTGTCGTCGCCCGGCTCCCACTTGGCAGGGCAGACCTGATCGCCGTGCTCATAGACGAACTGCGAGGCCTGGACGCGGCGGAGGAGCTCGTCGGCATTGCGGCCCACGTTGGAGGAGATGACCTCATAGGCCACGACCTTGGCTTCGGGAGACAGGATGAAGTCGCCACGCTCGGCCTTGCCCTCGGCCTCGTTGTAAGTGTCCAGGTCCTTGGCCAGGGTTGCCGTGGGATCGGCCAGCATCGGGTACTGGATCTTGGCGATCTTCTCATTGGCCTCATGCCAGGCCTTGTGGACGAATTCGGTGTCGCAGGAGACGGAATAGATCTCGCAGCCCGCCTTCTTGAAGTCCTCGTATTTCAGGGCCAGGTCCTCAAGCTCGGTGGGGCAGACGAAGGTGAAGTCCGCAGGATAGAAGAAGAGGACGGACCAGTGACCCAGCAGGTCCTCCTTGGTCACCTCATGGAGGTCATCGTTCTGGAAGGCCTGGGTCTTGAAGTCGGTGAGTTCATGCTGTAGCAGTGTCATGGTTGGTTCCTTTCAGGAAACTATCGAATACCGTCAATCCAACTGACCCGGATGCTTATATATCGTCGGAATTCAGGGCCTCGTGCAAGGAGGCGGCGGGATCGGCGGGATACCTCTTTCATGCTAGTAGGCGGGGCCTGGCCGTGGAAGATAAGTATCATCCCCGCCTATGTGATATATGGCACAGAGCTCCCGCCAGCCCTGCCTATGATGGGATGGACATGCCAGAGCGGCCAGAAGGAGTCCCGGTCATGAACGAAGAGCACGAGGCGGCACCCGAGGGGGAATCACGGGCCAACGCCACCTGGAGCAGGATGCTGGCCGGCAATCGTCGGTTCTTCGAGGGGCAGGCGGAGCACCCCTGGCAGGATGCGGAAACCAGGCAGTCCCTGATCGACACGCAGTCCCCGGATGCGGTCATCCTCTCCTGCTCGGACTCCCGGGTGCCGCCTGAAATCATCTTCGACCAGGGGCTGGGCGACCTCTTCACGGTCCGCACGGCCGGGCAGACACTGGACCCGTCGGTCCTGGCATCCCTGGAATTCGCCATCACCGAGCTGAAGGTCTCCCTCCTGGTGGTGATGGGCCATGAGCACTGCGGGGCCGTGGCCGCCAGCGTCCGGGCCATCGAGAACCACCGTCTGGAGGAGGGGGCCATCCAGGCCGACCCCGGGCGTGAGGCCCTGGATGAGGCCTTCGTTCGCGACAATCCCTCGCCCATCATCAACCAGGTGGGCACCTCGATCCTGACGGCGCAGGAGGCCGGCCTGGAAACCACGGCCGATTATGAATCGGTCCATATAGCGCGGACCATAGAGGCCCTGGTCGACAGGTCGGAGGTAATCCGCCAGGCCGTTGCCGAGGGAAGGATCATGATGGTGGGCGCCCGCTACCTCCTGTCCAACGGCAAGGTCCAGGTGCTCTCCTTCTAACCAAGGGGAAACGGGCGCCCGCATTCGCGCAGACGGTGCTGGAACCCTGGTTCTCGCCGGTAAGCGAATCAGATATCTGACGGACCGTGTTCCTCGGAGGTCTCTGTGGGGCTTTCAGGAAGGCTGTCAGACGGGCTGGCGGCAGGACTCTCGGCCGGGCTCTCTGATTCCCGTGCCCTGATGTGACCGCCGTCAACCTTGTTCCTTGCCTCACCGCGCTTTCTGAGCCAGAGGAGGATGCCACCCAGCACCAGGAGCACGACCACCAGCACGACGATTCCCAGCACGGCAGCTCCCGTGACCGGCAGATTCTGTGACATGACACCTCCCGACTCAGGTGAATCGCGCAGAACCGACCGGACTTCCAGCCGGGTGACTCCGCCGATTCACCAGGACCGTTCCCATATGAACAGGTACAAGTATAAGAGCCGACCTGCCGCGCCGTCCGGGAATCGCCAGCCAGCCTTCGGCGCAAGACGCCCCTGCAGAGAAGACCATCCCGTACATTGGAGGTATGTCATTATGGCTCAACATCCTGCTTATCTTCGTCTTCCTCCTGATCGGGTCCGTCTTCTCGGGCACCGAGCTGGCACTGGTCTCCCTGCGCGGCTCGCAGCTGGAGCAGATGGAACAGCAGGACGCCCGTGGCGCCAGGGTTGCCCGGATTGCCCGTGACCCCAACACCTTCCTCTCGGCCGTCCAGATCGGGGTCACCCTTTCAGGGTTTCTCTCGGCCTCCTTCGGTGCCTCCTCCATTGCACCCTATGTGGTTCCCGTGGTGAGCAGCTGGGGGGTCCACCCCGGCCTGGCCTCGACCCTGACCACCATCGTCCTGACCCTGATCATCTCCTACTGCTCCATCGTCATCTCCGAGCTGGTGCCCAAGCGGATCGCCATGCAGCGCACCGAGGCCATCGCCAGGGCCGTCGTCCCGGCCATCGACGTCTTCACCACCCTGTGCAGGCCGCTGATCTGGCTGATCGGCAAGAACACCAACCTCATCGTGCGCATCCTGGGCTTCGACCCCCAGCAGACCGACACCGAGGTCAGCGATGACGAGCTGCGGATGCTGGTCTCCTCCAACACCAACCTGAGCAAGGACGAGCGGATGATCCTGGGCGACGTCTTCGACGCCTCCGAGACCAGCGTGGCCGAGGTCATGCGCCCCAGGGCCGACGTGGTCTTCATCTCGGGCGACATGCCCCTGAAGGAGGCGGCCGACTTCGTCCGCAACGAGCCTTACTCCCGCTACCCGGTGACGGGCCGGGACTTCGATGACGTCCTGGGGTTCGTCCACGTGCGCGACCTCCTGGATGTGCGCAAGCGCAGTGCCCGGACCGTGGCCGACGTGACCAGGCCCGGCATCTCCCTGCCCGGCACCTCCAAACTCCTGCCCAGCCTTGAGCGCCTGCGCAAGCAGGGCATCCACCTGGCCGTGGTCATCGACGAGTATGGCGGCACCGACGGCATCGTCACCCTGGAAGACATGACCGAGGAGCTGGTGGGCGACATCCGCGACGAGTACGACCTCCCCGAGGAGAAGGGGCCGGCGCGGTCCGGACCCTCCGCCTTCGTGAACGGGGTGGCCAAGGTCGACGGCGGCATGACCCTCGAGGACTTCGCCGACCTGACCGGAATCGAGCTGGAGGACGGCCCCTACGAGACCCTGGCAGGCTACTTCCTGGCCAAGACCGGACGGATGGGCAGGGTGGGCGATGTGATCCACTCCGACGACGGGTACGACATGGTCGTGACCAGGGTGGACGGACGCCGGATCGAGACCATCGAGGTCAGGCATCGCGATGCCCTCCAGAACGGGGACTCCGGGAAGGACGAGGATGGTGAACGCCAGACCGCTGATTCGGATGACCCGGCCAAGAAGAAAGAATAGATTCACTATCCTGTACGGATGTGGGGGAGGGCCCGACAGGGTCTGAAAAGTCACACTAATCCCAGGGGAAATCCCTGAAACCTCCAGTCAATACGGCTAGGCTTGAGATAAGGGCCGGGCAGAGAACCGACCAGATGAAATCGTTGGTAATGAACCGACGAACGAAGGAGTAATCATGGCACTGAACTTTACCGTACCGGGACTTGACGAGGCCACCAGCGAGAAGGTCATCGCGATTCTGCAGGAGCGCCTGAGCCAGGAGCAGGAGACCGCCCTGGTCCTCAAGCACGCCCACTGGAACATGAAGGGCAAGGAGTTCATCGGCATCCACGAGATGATGGACCCCGAGGTCGATTCGGTCCTGAACATGGCCGACGAGACCGCCGAGCGCATTGCCACCCTGGGTGGTTCGCCCGCTGGCCGTCCCGACGACATCATGAAGAACCGCACCTGGGAGGGTATCGAGCTGACCGGTCGCCAGGATGCCCTGGACTACCTGAAGGTCCTCGACAAGTACTACACCACCTTCATCAAGCTGGACCGCGAGGCCATCACCAAGCTGGATGACCTGGACGTCATCAGCTCCAACATCATCCAGGACCACGTTCAGGAGCTGGAGCACTTCCAGTGGTTCATGAGGAGCCACCTCTTCTGATTCCCACGGAATCACCAAGGCCTGAACGGCTGATCACCCGTCCGATCGATAATCGACGGTAATCCGCCCGACGGCACCGGGGTCGGCTGATTGGCATCTACCAATCAGCCGACCCTTTGTCTTGGGAGTCGTCAGCTCTTGCGGTAGAGCTTGGTATAGGAACCTTCGGCCCGCGGGCGGACCACGATCTGGTCGATATCGACCGTGTCAGGCTGCTCCAGGGCCCAGGAGACGCAGCCGGCGATGTCGTCGGCCGTCAGCGGATCCGGCACCCCGGCATAGACGGCGTCGGCCTTGGAGGAGTCGCCGCCGAACCGCTTCAGGGAGAACTCGTCGGTGTGAACCAGACCGGGCGCGATGTCGACCACCCGGATGGGCTCCCCAATCAGTTCCAGGCGCAGGATACGGGCCATGACCCGTTCCGCCGCCTTGGATGCGCAGTACCCGCCACCACCCTCGTAAGGCTCGATACCGGCTGTCGAGGAGATGATCAGGACCGTGCCCTCGGACTCCTTCAGGGCCGGCAGGAGTTTCTGGATGACCCTCAGGGTGCCCAGGACGTTGAGCTCGTACATACCCCGCCAGTCATCCAGGTTCGAGGTGGCCACGGCATCCTTGCCGAAGGCGGCCCCCGCGCAGTTGACCAGGGCCTTGACCGGGCCATCCGCCAGCACGGCATCCACGGCCTTCCGGGTCGAATCCTCGTCGGTCACATCGCAGACCTGATAGGTGAAGCCATCACCCAGTTCCCTGGCCAGGTCCTGCAACTTCTCCTCGCGGCGGGCCAGACCCACCACCTGCCAGCCCTTGCCCACCAGGGCCCTGACACTGGCCTGCCCGATGCCGCTGGATGCACCCGTGACCACCGCGCGCTTGATCGTATTCGTGGAACCCGTCATCATTGCTCCTTCGTCTGACCGTCCTTGAATCATCGTTCACTCCCACGCTAGCGCAGAAGCGCATGGCATGGGCACATTCCTGTCTCGAAAGTGGTTGGATGCATCGCGGCAGGCATCCCGGTCGTTTACCGCCGTGGCTGAGCCGAAACTGTCGAAACCGATATCCGCCTAGGATATCCCGCCTGCTTGTTCCGGTATGTATGAAATGCGCCAAGTTCGTTGCCGAATGCCGGACCACGGTACCTCAGATGACCACGTACCGGTTCAACCGGCTCCTACGACGGCGCCAATCCGGCATATACCCGGTCATCAACTGTTGGAAGTAAGGACCATGACCGTGGGCGTGCAGATGGGTCAGCTCATGGACCAGCACGTATTCCAGGAGTTCAGGGTCCAGCCAGGCCAGCTCCGTATTGAGCCGGATCCTGCCCGTGGAAGGGGTGCAGGAACCCCAGCGGGTCTTCATATGACGCAGGGTGATGGCAGTCGGACGCTTGCCGATGATCGGTGCCCAGGTTTCCAGCAGCCGGGGCAGGCGATCCTTGATGATCCGCCTGGCCCTGGCTTCGGAACGATCCTGCCCTTGCGAACCGTCCCCGTATCCGTTTGCATCAGCCCCATTCTGGCCATTCCGGAAGTCGTCTGAATCATTGGCGATCTCCGAAATGGAATTGTCGATGCGCTGGCGAGTCCGCGCAATCCAGGTTCGCCTGGCATGCACAAACTCCTCGAGCTGCCGATCGGACAGGCGGGCCGGAGCCGTGACCTCGAGCCGCCCCTCAGGCGGTTTAACCCGCAGATAGACGTTCTTGATCCGCTTGCGGACAACCACAACCTCTTCACCATCCAACTCAAGCAGCCGGCGCTCGATCACCGTCCCATGGCCGCGGCCGCGTCTGCCCGCACCGTTCGCCTTGGTCATGCCCGAGTCTCCGTCATACCTGCATTCTCCCCCGACCCCGTGATTTGGCCCAAAATGGCGCGACTCTCGACGCGACCTGAATTGACTTAGTCTGCCCGTATGGTATGCTAACCATTTGTGTGATTCTTCGGTCACATGGAATGGGCCTGTAGCTCAGCTGGTTAGAGCGCATCCCTGATAAGGATGAGGTCGGAGGTTCAAGTCCTCCCAGGCCCACGCAATTCTTGCGTGGTTGAAGTTCTTTTCACATTCACGGGGCTATGGCGCAGCTGGTAGCGCATCTGCTTTGCAAGCAGAGGGTCGCCGGTTCGAACCCGGCTAGCTCCACAG
>NZ_CALYOY010000048.1 GCF_945269915.1 uncultured Bifidobacterium sp.
GGAGGTCATCAACCCTGAGGACATGCACCTCCTTGACCCGGCCTCCATTCTCTGAGCTCCGCCTGCTGATCCGTGCCGAAATCGACTCGACCGGTCAGGAGGATCAAGGGCAACAGGCCTGAGGAAGTGTATGTATCATCCCTCGGTGGCGGAACTATGGCCAGCGGTTTGGTGATATGCCCCACAATGGTTCCCCGGACGGGCGAATTGTGGCCGTATATCCTTGCAAAGCACCCGCGTACGTGATGAGATGAGGGCATGAGCACATATACAGGTAAGGAACCAAGCAATATCTCCTACACGGCTGTGGCCGACGTCACCGGGGGCCGCAATGGTCACGCGGTCAGTCACAATCCCGACCTTTCCCTGGATCTGGATACACCCAAGGCCATGGGTGGCGAGGAGAAGGGGACCAACCCCGAGCAACTCTTCGCCATCGGTTGGGGCGCATGCTTCCAAGGGGCCATGGGGTTGGCCGGCAAGGAACTGAGGGTGGCCGCCACCAAACTGGCCCAGAGCAGGGTCAGGGTCCACGTCTCACTGGGTGACGAAGGGGAGTCCTTCGGCATCAAGGCCAGGATCGAGGTGGCCCTGCCCGGCATCGACGAGGAGACCGCCCGGCGTCTTGTCGACAGGACCCAGGAACTCTGCCCGTATTCCAAGGCAACAGCCGGCAATGTTCCCACCGAACTGGTGGTCGTGGACTCCCTGGACTGAGTCCACCATCTTGAGGCCTGTAAATCCCGCCTCCTGCCATTGAATCCGTTGGCGGTATGCCATTTGACCGGGGAATACGATTTCTGTGCCTAATGATGGACAATTGCAGTGTCGGCTCGGACAGGCTCAGGATCGATGGATGATTCCTGTATGTTCTGAGCGGGGATGCCGGTTGCATCTGGTTGGGAAAGGTGGCCTATGCAGACTGAAATCAGTGGACGACAACGTCTCAGCGACGAGGGGTACACGGCCTTCGATGAGGAACGCTGGGCTCCCGAGCCTCCCAAATCCAACTCACGCACTGCCTTCGAGCGTGACCGTGCCCGACTGGTCCATTCCTCCGCCTTGCGTCGTCTTGGTGCCAAGACCCAGATCCTGGTGGCGGGGACCGACGATTTCGCCCGTACCAGGCTGACCCACACCCTGGAAGTGGCCCAGATAGGCCGCCAGATCGGCACCATGCTGGGATGCGACCCTGATGTGGTCGATTGTGCCTGTCTGGCGCACGATCTGGGACACCCTCCCTTTGGGCACAACGGCGAGCGGGCCCTGTCCACCATCGCCTCCTCCATCGGTGGCTTCGAGGGGAATGCCCAGACCATGCGCCTGCTGACCAGGCTGGAGCCCAAGGTCTTTCACCCCGATGGCCGCAGTGCCGGCGTCAACCTGACCAGGGCCGCCCTGGATGCCTCCATCAAATATCCCTGGACCCTGGCCGAAGCGGGCAGGCATCCGAAAGGGGAGAGGTCGGCCAAGTATTGCGTGTATCCGGACGATGTAGAGGTGTTCGACTGGCTGAAGCAGGGTGTACCTGCCAACACGACGCCGATGGAATGCCAGGTCATGGACCTTTCGGATGACATAGCCTACAGCGTGCATGATGTCGAGGATGCCATCGTCGTCGGTTCCTTTGATCCGGTTGCCCTGGCCGATCCAAAGGTCATGGACGGGGTGGTGCTCGCCGCCCGGAACTGGTATGGCCAGCGGTGGGATGCCGACCTGCTCCTGGAGGCCCTGGACAGGATGAAGACCATGTTGCCCTTGCACTTCAACGGTTCACGTCGGTCCCTGGCCCAGCTGAAGAACATGACCAGTGCCCTGATCGGGCGGTTCGCGGGTTCGGTCGAAGCCGCCACCCGCCAAAGGTACGGTCAAGGCCCACTGACGCGCTATTCCGCCACAGTGGTCATTCCTGAGGAGACCTCATACGAGATTGTGGCCTTGAAGGGCATCGCCGTCTATTTCGTCATGGCCCCCAGGGAACTCGAACCCTTCCATGAGGAACAGCTGAAAATCGTCACCGATCTGGTGGAGGTGATGATGGCGGATTCCCCCAGCCCCTCGGACGCCTTGGAAACCGTCTTCCTGGAGGATTGGGTCCAGGCCGGGTCCGACGAGGAACGCCTCCGTGTGGCCATCGACCAGGTGGCTTCTTTGACGGACGGGTCGGCCCTGTCCCTCCACTCCATCATCTGCCAGTAGATTCGACAGGCCGAGGGGGGCCCTGGTTTCCTGCACGGCTCAATCCAGTTCCCGAATCAAGGCTAGGCTGGGGTATATGCCAGGACTGATCAAGAAAGACGACATCGAGAAGGTACGGGCCAAGGCCGACCTGTATGAGATCGTATCCGAGAGCGTGACCCTGAAAGCCTCTGGTTCGGGTACCTATGTCGGGTTGTGCCCCTTCCACGATGAGAAGTCGCCCTCCTTTTCGGTCCGTCCCTCCATGGGTGTCTGGCACTGCTTCGGTTGCGGGTTGGGCGGCGACGTCTTCACCTATGTGGAGAAGGAGGAGAATGTCGAGTTCGGTGATGCCGTCGAGATTCTGGCCGATAAGTACCACATCGAGCTGCATTACGACAACGACCGCAGGGAACAGCGGAAGGGCTCCAAAAGGACCCGCCTGCTCGAGGCCAACGAGGAGGCCCAGCGGTTCTTCGTCTCCCAGATCATGACGAAGGAGGCCCTGGCCGCCCGCAAGCTCCTGGCCGGCAGGACCTTTTCCCAGTCCGACAGCGCCCACTTCGGGTGCGGATATGCCCCCCGCGGCTGGGATAATCTGGTCCGCCACCTCTCCGCCAAGGGGTTCACCCAGCAGGAGATGCTGGATGCCGGTCTGGCAAGGCAGGGCCAGCGCGGTGTCTACGACTACTTCCGTGGCAGGGTGACCTGGCCCATTCGGGACTCGACCGGCCGCACCCTGGGGTTCGGCGCCCGCAAACTCTTCGAGGACGACGGCATCAGCGCCAAGTACATCAACACCCCGGACACCCAGCTCTACAGGAAGAACCAGGTTCTGTACGGCATCGACCTGGCCAAGGATGCCATCGTCAAGAAGCGTCAGGTGGTCATCGTCGAGGGATACACCGATGTCATGGCCTGCCACTTGGCCGGTGTCGATACGGCCGTGGCCACCTGCGGAACGGCCTTCGGCGAGGACCACGCCAAAATCGTCCGCCGCCTCATCTCGGATGACGCCCTGGGGGCCATCCAGCTGGTCGGACCGGTTCGGGGTTCCCGGGTTGTCTTCACCTTCGACGGGGATGCCGCCGGGCAGAAGGCCGCCCTCCATGCCTTCGGGTTGGATGGCAACTTCCTCACCCAGACCTTCGTGGCCGTGGCCCGTGACAACCTGGACCCCTGTGACCTCCGCATCCAGCACGGCGACCAGGCGGTCCGTTCGCTGGTCGAGGATGCAAGGCCCCTCTACGATTTCGTCATCGATTCAGCGGTGGACATGTTCGATACCCAGTACACGACCGGCCAGATGGGGGCGGTCAAGGCTGTGGCACCGATCATCGCGCAGATCAGAGACCGGTCCCTGGTGGGCATCTACACCAGGAAGACCGCCCGCCGGATAGGTGTGGATCTGGACCTGCTCCGGCAGGAGGTAAGTCATGCCCGGCGGAGCCTGAATGTGCGCGACCAGAGCGCCTACGCGGTCAGACAGCCCAGGTATGGTAACGGTGGTAGGGAACCCGCCAACCATAATCCCTATGAAGAGCCCGCGCGTCGTCGTGAACTGGAAAAGAAGGACGCGGTCGACCAGGGCTATTACAGGATCGATGATTCGGTCTTCATCTGTGAGCAGCAGTTCATGGGGCTGTTGATCCAGATACCACGGGCCGTCAACCGTGATGTATACAGCCAACTGAGTACCAACAGCTTCGAGGTCCCTATCTTTCGCACTCTCTTCCAGGCTGTGGAGGCCGCTGGTGGGCTGCCCGCCGCAGACACCCCCCAGGGTCTGTGGATGCATAATCTGAGCAAGGAGGCGGGTCCATTGCTGGAATCCGCCATCAATGAGCTCGCCGTCATGCCCCTGCCGCTGGCCGCTTCTGATAAGGACAGCCAGGCTCAGGGGTCGGGGCGGGTCGGGCCTGCAGGTGGTACGGGTGGCGGCCAGGAGACGGGGCCTGCTGTGAACGCCGCGGCCATCCAACTGAGGCCGGCCACCGCAGAGGAGCGGCAGTACGCTTCGGAGCTCCTGGCGCGACTCCTCGACGCCACCTATATGCGGTTGATTTCCGCGGCCCGCCACCAGATGAACCGTCTGCCTGACGGCCAGGAGAAGTTCGACCTTCTGGGGAAGATCACCGAGTACGAAACCCGTCGCAAGGAACTCAACAACCAGGTATTCGGCAACGTCAACTGAGATCGAGATTGTGCAATTTCGTCAAGGTCGGGTCACCACTGCACCCGACCGTGAACCCACCAAATACCATTTCCCGTATTCCTCCATGAAGTAATGGGGGGATTACGGGGAACTGCCTGCGCCGTGCGCAATGCCATCACGACTCTTATGTCCTTCTGCGTTGCGGCCCCCCGCAACGCAGGGGTGGGTCAGGCCGGGAAGGATATCTGCGAGTTTATGCAGGTCATGACGGTTACGATGACTGCCGTGATGATACCTCCCAGGTAAGGGTTGCGGGTGTGCCGGTAGATGGCCCTTGAAACAAGGGGCATGACTGCCAGTGGAACCAGGGGGGTGAGCATCCAGTCCGCTATCTGTGTGTTGTTGCCGAACAACCCATTGACACCGGTCGTGAAGAAGTAACCGTATCCGGCCAGGGCTATCAGAAGCGCCGGCAGGAGGTTGAAGCACGCCAGTAGGGTGATGTTCCCCCAGTTGCTCTTTCCGAAGGAGGTGTTGTAGTTCAGGCAGTTGGTGAAGACCGACATGGCACCATAAGCCAGCAGGAAGAAGGGGAAGAGCTTGAGCATCTCAGGAATCTTGTCTGCGGTGAAGGGCCTGGCCGCCCAGTACCAGAATCGATAGTCCGAGTTGAAGAAGTACTTGCAGGCGAAGATGAGCAGGATGGCCATCAGGGAGACCGTCAGGGAGAGGGTGATGGTCTGCCGGAGTCTTCTGCCCTTGATGGTGATATCGAAGCTCTGAGGAGTCGCCCCGTTCTTGTTGGCGAACATACGGTACCAGAGCAAGGTGAGGAAGATCATGAATACGGCATTGAGGCATCCCCAGATTCCGTAGAAGAGGGGCATCCCCTGTCGGAAGTAGGTTCCGATGTGCTTATCGACCCTGAAGCCGAAGAGAGCCAGGGAGCTGGCCACGGAGAAGACGGTTGAGGCCACCAGGCATCCCCGGAGCCAGGCGGAGCCCCCGTGCTTGGTGTCGGCCTGGCGCATCAGTGCGGGGGTATCGGACCCGGCCTCCTGGAAGGGGTTGAGCCTGACCATGCAGAGCGTGCCGTAGACCATGAAGAGGAAGAGACCGATGAGCCCCAGCAGGCCGCCGATCATCTTGACCGGGTATATATGATCGGTGTCCGCCAGGTCGGTCCTGATGTTGAATGCCCGAACCATGAACTGGACGGCATCCGTACATGGCTGGGAGAGGAAGAGGACCGTGCCGTGGGTCCCGTTCTCCATATAAATCACATGGGAGGCCTTCCGTCCGCTTATCTGGCGGGTGTACCAACGGCCGCTGATGCCATTCGGGGTCTGGGGCGTCGGGGTCTTGCCGAAGTTGAGGAAGGAACGGGCGTTGTTTGATTTCAGATATTGGGGATTGGGCTTGATCCGCCCCGTCTTCGAATCCTTCTCCTTGAAGGAGTAGTCATCGTACTTGCCTGCCAGTACTCCTACCGTGCGTCCTTTGTAATAGTTGAAATACTTGCCGTTGTCGTTCTTTTTGGCGGCTTCTACGACGTTGGTCTTGCCGGGCACGTAACCGAAGGCAGCCGTTTCATTGTCCTTATAGACAGGATCCCTGCTCACATAGAGAACAGCCTTGATCAGGGGCTTGGTGCGCTTGTTGTCGATCAGTATGGATTCGTGGACGGTGTTGCCACCCCGGGAATGTCCCGAGACCGCGATTCGGTTGGTGTCAACGAAGGGGATGGTGGTCAAATATTCGACGGTGTCATACAGCCCTCGCCCGTTCACCAGCCATTCCTGATTATTGAGAACCTCGGATTCCCCGTGGCCGTACAGGTCGAAGGAGACGACGACGAAGCCCCTGCGGGCCCACTCGATCTGGAAGTCATCGCTCTTTTCCTTGTTGGTGTTGCCTCCGTGGGCGAAGACGATGGCCGGGGCGGGATGGCTCGGGGTGGCCGACTTGGGCTGGAGCATGTCCATGCTGAGCCGGTGGCCGGATGGTGATTCGATTGACAGGGTCTCCTTGGTTACGTGCCCCGCATCCGTCTGTGCCAGGTTGGACATGAGACCGCAAAGGAGGCATAGGACCAGTGAGATGATGAGTCCCAGGCCTGCTCCTCCTATGGCTGTATGTTGTTTCATTGATCGGCCCTTTCTTCGTGGATCTTCTCTACGTCCGGCGATCGTAGGATTCCTGATTTCATGTTCAGTGCGTGGCGGTCGGTCCGTAGACCGTATAGCCTGGTGTCCGTGTCCGCAGATGAGGTCACGTCTATGTTCGTCACCGGAGTTCGCATGCAGGGTACCTCCTCCTGTGAGATATAACCCGCATGGCCTTACTTGTAATGTATTACCGGTAAGGCTAGACAAAGTGATTGTGTCTTTTAACTTATCTATGTGCCTCATTCGCAGATACCCGACCCGTGGCCTGACTTCGTCAGGGAATTAGGGATGAACATTCAAAAGCGTCGATTGGCATTGAACCTGAGCCAGGAGTATGTGGCTTACAATGCCAATCTGTCCCGGTTCTCATATCAGCAACTGGAACACGGTCAGTCACGGCCGGGGTCCCCATCCAATCCCAGCCTGCTGAACGTGATGGCAGTGGCCCAGGTCCTGGATGTGGACCTGAATGATCTCCTGCCGAGACCATGGCCTGACCTTCGTGCCCGTTGAAGGCCGCGGAATCGGTGGCGAGCCCTGCCGATAGGCTATTGGTATGGATTCCTACTGGCAAGAAGATGATCGCACCTCCGACGGAGTTCCCAAAGGAACCGGAAGACCGATAGACCGGACGGGTGCCTGTTCAGGCCGTTCCGATGGTCCCAAGGTGGGCGAGTTTCCGCTGGCCGTCTTCTGGGATATGGACGGTACCCTGATCGATTCGGAACCCTACTGGCATCAGGTGGAGATCGAGCTGACGCAGGAGTATGGCGGATACTGGACCGATGATATGGGTTGGCGGGTCTCGGGGAGTCCTCTTCCCCGGGTTGCCAGACTCCTCAGGGAGCAGGGATTGCAGCTGCCCGAGGAGGATATCCCGGGTATGCTCATCGACGGTGTCGCCCGCAAGGAGCAGGAGCACATGCCTTGGATCAGCGGGGTATTCGACCTCCTGAAGGCCTTGTCCCAATCCGGGGTTCCCTCTGTTCTGGTCACGACCTCGCCCCGGCGCATGGCTCAGGTTGTGGTGGACCAGGCACCTCAGGGTGCGTTCGTGGATTATATCTGCGGTGACGATGGGCTGGCTCAGAAACCGGATCCGGCACCCTATCTGTACGCGGCGAAGCTGGTCGGTATAGAGAAGCCTGACCGTTTGGCTGCCTGCATCGCCTTCGAGGATTCCACGACGGGCATTCGTTCGGCGGTTGCTTCCGGTGCCACCACCATAGCCTTCACCGGGGCTACGCCCAATGCTGTCGGCAACGGTCCCCAGTTCGCAGCGATTGACACCTATGTCGGTCTGTCGCCTCTGGACCTGGGCGGATTCATCGCGGCTAGGGATTCGACGAAGCAATCCTGACCGCGGTTGCCTGTTGAGTTCGAAGGTGGGCGGAAGAGTTGCCCGACCCGGCCATTTGGTCGGGTTCCCATAGCCCTTTTGCCAGTAAGGTTTCGGGTTCCCGAC
>NZ_CALYOY010000049.1 GCF_945269915.1 uncultured Bifidobacterium sp.
CCAGCCCTACGATCGCGTCATAAAGGACTAAACCTCGGCCGCCGATGCGCCTCTTGAGAGGCCCGGACCGACCAGCCGCTCACTGCCGCTGCGAGACCGAGGCCTCCTGCCGAGCCAGGTCCAGGGCCTTGTTGAAGGCATCCGAGGTCCAACTGGCACCGGCCACCTTGCTGACCTTCAGGTCCTTGAGCGGCTTGCCCTCCACCACTCCGGGCACGGCCTTGGCGAACTCGCCGATGTGCTTCCTGGAGACCGGGGAGCTGGACTTCCCGGATACCCTGACCGACTGCACCTTGCCGCCCGACACTTCCAGGTCCACGTCGATGCTGTCGGAACCGTCCTTGCCATAGTGGCCGGTCAGGGCGTACGCCCCATCCTGATACTGCCCGCTGTCTGAGGCGGCCGCCTGTTTCCCGTCGCGTGAAGAGGCACTGGGGGTGCCCTCGCCAGCCTCGGGGCCCGAATCCTTCCCATTGCTGGGAGCACTGCTGGATTCCGTCCCCGCGTACTCGTCGTCCATGGGCTTGGTATCGCTGTGGCCGCACCCGCCCAGGAGGGAACCGACGGCGACCAGGCCCGCCAGGGTGGCCGACATTCCGGCCAGTCTGCGCGACTTGGATTGTGCGGCTTTCATCCCCAGGGATCCAGCCGTATCAGCCATGGCGCGGGAATCCTGGCCGGGTTCCTCCCTCTCCTCGTTCTTCATCGGGACCTCCGTCATCTCTATTGCCACTCCATCCGATTTCCGTCGCCGGTCTTGGCCGCCTTGGTCGGGTCCTGGAACCCGACAGGGACATCGCCCGACTGTGCCTCCTTGCCGGCACTGCCACTGAAGGCGGGCCGGCCACCGGCTTCTTCATAGGCCCGGCGGGCATCCTCGTCATTCCATTGTTCACCCACCAGGACACCATGGTTGAGCATTATCTCACGTTGTGCGCATGAGGCCACCAGGGCATCGTGGGTCACAACGATCAGGGAGGTGCCCTGGTCGTGCAACTGGCGGAAAAGATCCAGGACGATCTTTTCGTTGGTCTCATCCAGGTTGCCTGTCGGCTCGTCGGCCAAGATCAACTTGGGGTCGTTGATGAGGGCACGTGCCACGCAGACACGTTGCTGCTCGCCTCCCGAGAGCTGACTGGGCAGGTGGCGCGCCCTGTCCGCCAGACCGACCCGGTCCAGGGCCTGCATGGCCTGTTCCTCATCCACCACCGAGTGGTAGTACTGGGCCACCATCACATTCTCGATGGCCGTCAGGTGGGGCACGAGATAGAACTTCTGAAAGACCAGCCCGATTACGTTCTTGCGCACGTCCGCCAGCTGCGAGGGGTTGAGATCCTCCAGGGTCCGTCCCTCGAGTCGGACGGAACCCGATGAGGGGGTGTCCATGCATCCCAGGATGTTCATCAGGGTTGTCTTGCCCGAACCGGATGACCCGACCACGGCCAGCCACTGCCCCTGGGGGATGCTCAGGTTCAGGTCATCCAGCGCGTGCAGGTCACCGTAGATCTTGGATACGTGATCCAGATCCAGCAGCATTGCCCCGCTCTTCTCCTCCTGGACTGTTTCGTGATCCTCCATGATTACTCCTCCCTGAGAACCAGTGCCGGGTCGATGCGTGATGCCCTACGCACGGGCCGGATTGATGCGACTACCGATATGATGGTGCTCAGCAGGACCGAGGCCAGGGCCAGCCACCAGTTGAAGCCGAGCGAGCGCTGGAAGACCGAGGTGCAGAGCAGGCGGGCGAAGATGTAACCCAGGACCGTGCCGATCAGGCCGCCCAGGAGTCCGTAGAAGGCGGACTCGGCATAGAACTCCGCTCCGATGCTGCCCGAGGTGGCCCCGAGGGCCTTGCGCAGACCGATTTCGCTGCGTCTTTGCGAGACTATCGAGGCCATGGTGGTTCCGACACCTACGAAGGTCAACACCAGGACGACGATCGAAACCAGCCAGAAGAGGGTCTGGAGCATGGCGATGGTGTGGGTGTCGCCGGAGGTGATCCTGGTGACCGTCTGCGCCTTGACACCCATGCTGGTCATGTCGTTGATGCTCCTGGCGATGGCCGTCAGGTTCGGACCCATCGTGTTGACCGAGTATTCAATCACGTCGGATCCGCGCTTGAACCCGGTCAATGCCTCGATGTCGTGCATGCTGGAGTAGATGATCTGGTCCTCGGAGCCCCCTGTATCGACGATGCCGCCCACCCGCAGTTCCATGCCTTTTTCCTGGGCATCCTGGGCGATGGATCCGTCTACCGGGGCACTGCCCATGGTCGGGCCCGCCGGGGAGGAAGCATCGGCTTGGGCGGGTCGAGCAGTCAGGACCACCGGCTGGGTTTGGGACCCGGACTGCCCGGAGGGGTTCCCGGCATGATGCAGTTGACCTGGCCGACCGGCATCATCCGACATGGTGGCAGAGCCGTGCACATGGTTTGAGCGCCCGGTTGAGCCTTCCTGGGTGGACTGCCCTCCACCCGTCCGACCGGCACCGGATACACCCTCTGTGCCGGTGGCCCCCTCGGCGTTGTCCGATGCCCGATAGCTGATGGTGATTCTGCGGCCAGGCTTCAGACCCAGCGAATCCGCCAGATCACGCCCGACCATGACGGAACCGTCCTTGGGCCACTGCCCATCGACGTTCCAGTGATGGTTGAGCTGGTGGACCTGGTCGGCGTCAATCCCGGCCATCATATGGGACCCGGCGTTGACCCTGACCGATTCGTACCGGTAGGTGGCATGCTTGGCCGAGGCCTTGGCCGTGACCATCTCCGTGGTATGGCTGACCATGGCCGGGTCGATGCCCTGCCGCGACTGGCCCGGCTGCTGGATTGGGGTCACGACCAGGTTGGCTCCATAGGCGCGCATCTCCTGGTTCATCTGCCGGGGAACCTCAAGGCACACGGCAGCCAGGCAGAAGAGGGTCGCGGCCCCGACCATGGAGGCGACCACAGCCATGGAGGCCCTGCCCCGCCGCCTGAAGATCGCCCCGAACAACATGGTCAGGAACATACGGGTGTTGGTCATGGGGGCATGACGCCCGGCTGGTTTGTCCGACCGGCCGCCAGTCGTGCTCCCCCGCTTGGGCTCACCTGCCATGGAGCACCTCCGCCGGACGCAGTCTCAAAATGGAACGTATGGATGAAATGGAAGCAATCAGGACGGTCAGGGCCAGGAGGACGAAGACCAGGACGAAGACCATGGGTCTCATGGTGATGCCGGATCCGAAGACCACATGACCGACGATCTGGGCCACCCCCGACCCCAGTACGGCCCCCACCAGCGCGCCTACCAGACTGATCAGGGCGGTCTCGGCCAGGACCAGACGGGAGACGGCTCCATCGGTGGCCCCCAGAGCCTTCAGCAGCGCGAACTCGGCGGAGCGTTCCGATATGGAGGCGGCCATCAGATTGGCCACGGCTATGGCTGCCGCCAAAAGACTCAGAACGGTCATCAGAATCATGACGGCCTGGGTCTTTTGAAGCACATCGCCCTGGAGTGCAGCCACCTGGCGGACCTGCTTGGCCACGGACCCTGGTATGGCCTCCTCGATCTGGTATGCGATGGCCGACGGATAGGCCGTGCAGTACCAGGTCTCCCATTCGTCCTGGGAGAGGGCGGCCGGATTGCGCGCCGCCTTCCTGGCCAGGTCATTCTCGGGGGTGGTCAGTGCCTTGACCTCCACCCTGTCGATCTGGTCCGGCAGTCCCGCCACGGTCTGCAGGGCCCAGGTCGGCACGTACAGGGCCGATGAATCCGCATCACCGGAATCGAAGATACCGACCACCTTGACCTGCTGGTTCCGTTCCCCCACCTTCAGATCCACGGTATCGCCGACCTGCTTGCCACCCAGTCGGGCGGCCAGATCCTTGCCCATCATCCCCTGGACCGGGCCCTGGTCACCGGACCCGGATGCGTCCCCGGTCCGGGGTCCGGTACCGTCCTTGGCCCAGGCACCCTGCACCTTCCACCAGGAACGGAGCCCCCTGACCCCGACCGTGGTGTCCTCGCCGCTGTCCAGATGTATGTCCTTTTTGAACCAGGTGCCCACCACGGGGGTGCCGACCTTGTCCACATCCGCCCTGACGTTGAGTTGAGGGGCGAAATCGGTGATGTTGTACGCCCAGAAAATGGTCTTGATCCTGGGTACGTCCGATTCCTTCAGATAGGCGGTCGGCTGGGATGCCTGGTCCTGGACACCGGTCGACGAGACCTGGGAGCCGTAGAGGTCGGAGACGACCGCGTCGGACTTGGGCTGCACAGTGATGTTGGACCCATAGGTGGAGAGCTCGGCATTGAGCTTGTCGCCCACGTCGAAGACGACCCCCAGCATGGCCACGGCCACGCAGGCAGACAGGCAGACGGTAACGGCTATGAGGATTCTTCTGCCGAACTGACGGCTGAAGGATCTGACGATCATGCGTATCAGAAACATTCCAACAGCACCTCCTCAGCTCTTGAAGTGGGCGGACATGGCATCCAGATCGGCGGTCTGAATCAGGATGCTCCCCTGACCGGTGGTATAGGGCAGGGGAATCGGGTTGCAACCACCCTTGAAGCCGATGGTGGCCAGGTTGATGGCCACATCGCACTTCTTGCAGATGATCTTGCCGTCTTTCTCGTAGTATCCGGCATCGCCGCAGTTCTCGCAGGCATCAAGGCCGATACCGTATGCCGCCCCGTTCTTCTTGATGATGATGAACCGCATGACCGTGCCGTCCTTGGCCTTGTACTGGAAGCGGTGAAGGTGGCCGTCACTGACCTGGGAGAACTTGATGGTGGCCTTTCCTCCGGCCAGTGAGTAGGTTTCCGGCGGTGACAGGACGGGCACCTTGTGGGCCTGGGCCGTTCCGACGGTCAGGGTCAGGGTGACGATGATCATGGCCACCAGACTCCAGCCCGCCGAAGCCAGTGCACGGCGGCGGAAGGCCTTGTGCTGCCTTTTGACCGCAGCATTCCGCCCATCCTGGGGCATACGGAAACCCGCAACCAGGCAGGCTACGGCAGGGATGATGAAGACCCAGGCCTGGACGATGACCAGGGTCAGGTTGGCATTGTAGAGCAAGGCCATGATCCTGAAGGGCAGGCCGTGCAGGATGAATTCGCCGGTATTCTGCAGGAGGGCCAGCAAGCCGGTGCCATGCTGGACGAGGGTCACAAGCACCACGAGGAGGGCGGCCAGCGAAAATGCCTTCCGGGAACAGGTCCGATGCATGGAGCGGAATATAGCCGCCACGATGACGGCCGTGGCTATGGCCAGGACGAAGCCCAGCGCCCTGAGCAGCATATCGGAGGTGAAAACCGGTGAATCAGGCTCCACGAAGGCCGTAAGCTGCAGGATCACATCCGGCAGGGCCCGGAAGACGCACAGGGCGACGGCGATGGCGGACAACCCATTGGCCAGGTTCAGTGCTGCCTTGTGGCCATGCCAATCCCGGGTTATGCGCCCAGCGTCCAAAACAACCCATATGAGGGCCAGATCGGCCAAGACACAGGCTATGAGGGTCGGATAGTTGACCATGGTGCGGCGGTTGATGACTGCGGTGGCCCTCAGGGCCGCGAAGACGATGGCCGCCAGGACACCTGCACCCAGACCCACCAGACGCCAGGAAGACGAAAAGGGCTTGTCCCTTCCCTCGCCGACAGTCAGAAGCACACTGAGGGCCATTACCAGGAGGGCGGGCCCGAGCGTCCCCGGTAGGACCGTGACGAATTGCTCAAGCATAGTGCTTGCCTTTCCTGTACTGCCTCATGTATGGAGGTAGGCGGCATAGGCATCGAATCAGGGCCTGAATCGTGCCTATACCGCCATCCGCCATTGGGACGGGTCGCCGTCACCCCCTGGGCTGGAGACCGCGACGAACCCGACCTTTATATCACCACTGATGTGGAGTGTAGTCCCAATCCCAGCTGACAACGATGGGTTCGGTCCAGAAATGTCCCTTGACACCGGTCTCGGGATCGACGTGCAGCATCCAGCCCTTCTTTTCCGGGGATTCGATGGAATAGGTCAGCTTGTATGAGCCGGCCTTGTCCATCTTGATGTTGGCACCGTAGTGGGGGCCGTCAGAAGCGTTCATCTGCATGAAGGTGCCGGCCTGCTTGTCGTTGGGGTCGTTCTTGTTTTCGATCGTGTAATTGACCGTGAGATCGGGGATGAACTCGCCCTTGGCATAGCCCAGGTTGTTGTTGGCCAGGGCGTGTATGTCGGCCTCCAAATGAAGACTGGCATCCGCGGCCTTGAGACCCATGGAGGCGGGCTCCATATCGATGGGCTGGAAGAAGACCGTCCCGATGTTCAAGGGCCCCTTCTGCTGGTCATCAGGCGGGATGGGTATCTCTTCGAACCCGGCACCCTTGCCGTCGCCCTTGTCCCCACCGGACTCGGACTTGGCCGATGCATCAGGAGCGGGAGCCTCCTTGGCCCCCTCGCTTTTGCCCCCACCGCAACCGGTCAGTACCAGTGTCCCTGAGAGCACCAGAGCAGCCAGGGCCGCAAGTTTCCTCTTCTTCATTTCTCTTTCCTTTGTTTGTTCGATTTTTACCGTCTCATTGGATATGAGTCTTGCGCACATTCATGGATGCCTGCGTACAGGGTCGTCAGTGGCTGGATTCCGGCTGCCTAACCGACTCCTTCCGGTTCTTTCGGATGGTCGAAGCCACGGCGAAGACAAGAACAAGAATCAGCGCCAGCACCTGGGCACCGATGGACTGCACGTAGGGATAGAGCCCGATCCAATCACTGGTCGGCACACCAGGCAGGTAGGTGGCCGGGACCAGGTCGCCCTCAATCAGGGCATGGACACCACCGCCGGCGAAGATGACCACCATGATGGCCATCAGCGCACTGGTGATGATGAAGAAGGGCCTGATGGGTATCCTGACCGAGGTGAACCGGATCAGGACGAAGATGATGACCAGGACCACGGCCGCTGCGGCGAACCCGGCCCATATCTCCCTGGAACCGCTGGGTGCCATGGCGAAGATGGCCTGGTAGAACATGACCGTTTCCGCCCCCTCCCTGAACACAGCCAGGAAGGACAGCAGGGCCAGGGATATGACGCTGCCTTGGGAGATGGCGGCCACCGTTTTGGTCTTGATGTACTGGTTCCAACTCTCCACCGACGACTTGGACAGCATCCAGTTGCTGGTGTAGAGGAGCATGACCATGGCTATCAGGGCCACGACACCTTCAAGGATCTCCTGCTCGGGGCCATTGCCGTTGAAGAGCAGGGTGAAGAGTATGGCCACCAGGCCACTGCCGGCAAGACCGGCCAGAATGCCCCAATAGATGTAGCGGATCTTGTCCTTGTACCCGGACTTGACCAGGTAGGCGATGATGGCGGCCACGACCAGGATGGCCTCCAGCCCCTCACGCAGCAGGACGATGAAGGCCTGACCGAATGCCGAGGTCAGGAAGGTGGTCCACTTGTTGACGTTGTCGGCCGCACCACCGTCCAGTATCCCGGCGTCGGTGACCAGCATCCCCTTGAGCTCATCCACCAGCGTCTTGATCTTCTTGGGGGATTCCCCGCCGGCCATGGCCATCCGGGTCTCCTTGAACTGGTATTCCACCTGGGATACCCGGCTGCCGCTGATGGCGTTCATGACGTTCTTCTCGAAGCCCAGCTTTTCGTAGTACTGGTAGTAGGCCTTGTTGACCAGGGTGGACCCCGCCTGGCCATCGCCCTTGGCGGCCGCTTGGTAGGCCTGGTCCAGAATCGGGGTCATCTCCTTGGCGACCTGACTCCAGGTCTTGTCGCCCTTACCCTTGTTCTTGTGCTTCTTGGCCGCATCCAACCGCTTCCGGTCCGCCTTGATCTGCTCTTCCTGGGCCTTGGCATA
>NZ_CALYOY010000050.1 GCF_945269915.1 uncultured Bifidobacterium sp.
GGTCGTTTCGGCCAGGTCGGCAGCTTCGGAGGCGCTGACCATCCATCAGGAGGGGACCGGGTTGACGCGGATCGTCATCGCCTTCTCGGATCTCGATTCCTCTGCCCGGGCGTGACAGGGATACCCCGCCTTCACGGGAAGGACCATAGAATCAGATGAACAAGAGCCAAGGGAAGTGTGAGATGGATTTCAAGGATCTACGGTGTTTTCTGGCTGTCATCGCAGCGGGCAGCATTACCGATGCAGCAGCTGATCTCCATATGTCCCAGCCTACCTTGTCGCGCAGGATCATCGGCCTGGAAAAGCATTTGGGCGTCAGTCTGTTCGACCGCAGCGGGAAGCAGATGGTGCTCACGGCTTCCGGTTTCGGTTTTGAACGCTATGCCCGTCGGATTCTTCTGGAGTTGGACCGAGCCCGCCAGGAGGTGAGGGTCGACCCGAACGGACTGTCGGGCGAGTTACGCATTGGTTGTGTGGAATCCGCCGTGTCGACCCGTCTCGCACAGTGGCTTGCCATGTTCCAGCGCCGTAACCCGGCCGTCGGATTCTCCGTCATGTCCGGTACGGGGCAAGGTATCAAGGATGAGCTGGATAGGGGAGAGCTGGAATTGGGGTTCGTGATAGAGCCGGTCGAGTCGGCGAAATACGAAGCTGTATCGTTGCCGGTCATCGATCGATGGGGAATCGTCGTAGCGGCTGACTCCGACCTGGCCGAAAGGTCTTCGGTTGGGGTCGATGACATCCGTGGGATTCCGTTGGTCGGACCAGACCGCGAGATAGTCCGGAACCAACTGAACACATGGTTGGGTTCAGATATGGAACGGTTGGACATCCGCGGGAGTGTCGGCCTTCCTCGGAACGCCTGTGAACTTGTGGTCCATGAGGGGTATGGTTTCCTTGCTATTGAGGGGGGCGTCACGCTTTCGGACCCGAAGCGCATGACCTTCGTGCCCTTCTCGCCCTGTTGCACCGTGGGGCACAAGATGATTTGGCGGAAGAATATGAATCCCGGGAGAACGGTTGCCGCGTTCCTGGAATTGGTGACCGAACGAATCCATATCGCGGATCGGTCTGCGAATTCACGTCGTGTTGACCCGTGCTGATCGATCATCTATGCAATAATTCAATGCACGGTCATTAACCATCGGTATTGTACATACTTTTTTGAGGACCATAGACTAAAGCCGTTCATGTCCGGAATGCCATCATCATGATGTCCACCGGTTGGCAGCCAGGTGTTCCGGTCCATTCAGCCGGTTGTCCAAGGAGTGGGTATGGCTGAGAAACAAACGGCGGGAAGGGACCAACTCGGGGATTTCGCGCCCCGGTTCGCGGCTCTGAATGATGATGTCCTCTTTGGTCAGGTCTGGTCTGACGAAGAAGACCTGTCCGCGCATGATCGGAGTCTGATCACTATCGCCGCACTGATCGCCATGGGCAGCACCGAGCAGTTGGATGCCCATTTGAATATCGGGAAAAGAAACGGCATCACCAAGGAGGAGATAGTGGCGGAGATAACCCATCTGGCTTTCTACGCCGGCTGGCCCAAGGCGTGGTCGGCCTTCAACCGGGCCGGACGGATATGGTCAGAGGATGATGCCGCCAGGAAAGCAGGTGACTGACATGACGACCGCCGTACTGGTGTTCCACCCCCATATGGATTCGTCACGGATCAATGCACGTTTGATGCGCGAGGCCATGGGGCACGAGAGTGAAGGAATCAAGGTTCGGGACGAATACAAGGTCTGCAATGGCGGGCCTATCGATGTGGCCGAGGAGCAGCGTTATGTGGCTTCCTGTGACCGTATCGTCTGGCAGTTTCCCATGTACTGGTACAGTTGCCCTCCCTTGCTGAAGGAATGGGAGGACGAGGTCCTGACCTACGGATGGGCCTATGGTTCCAATGGTGATGCCTTGAGGGGCAAGGATCTCATGCTGGCGGTGTCGGTCGGTTCCGCAGCTGACAATTACCGGCATGATGGACCTTTCGGATACACGGTCGATGACCTGCTGGCCCCTTTTAGAGCCACGGCGAACCTGATCGGTACCGTGTATCGGGAACCCTTCATTCTGACGGGTGTCACATCCGGACTTGGCGATGAGGACCTCACCAGGGCAGCGGAACAATACCTGCTGCGTCTATCGGAAGGCTGAACTGATCAGGTTTCCGCTTCTTCCGCCGGGGTGTCCTCCGCCGCCCTCATCTCGCGGCTTCGCGGCAGTGAGGTCAACGGGGAGGGGTATTCACCCCTTGTGATGTGTCCGCCCCCGTCATGCCGGCAAGGTCCTATGCCCATCTGTTTCCCTAACCTGCATGGGTCGGATTGTTTCCGGACGGCCTTGATCTACCCCCCATCTCTTCGGTCACGTTTATTCCCGGAGTTGACCGGGTATGACCGGTCAGCCTTGTCGAATCAAAAATGACCGGTGGCGAACATCGATGGCGAATAGTGTCTCCTCGAGACGGTGTTTATTCCGGCATCGGCGGGGGGGGGGGGAGGGACTGTCCCGGGCGGTTTCTGTGATTCACGGCAGCCGGGCCGGTCGGAAAGCCCCGGGATGGTTATGTCCGCATCTCCCCGTCCATATCCTGTTTCCGATGTATGCGAACTGAACAATCCCGGCTGTCGAGAGACTACTGCCTATAGGTTATTCCATGAAGGCGGCGCGCCTCTTCGGGTGTATCCACATCGAGTATGAGGGGTCGGCCCGTATCCATGGCGCGGATGGACCGCATGTCATCATCGTCCAGGGAGAAATCATCAATGTCATGGTTCTCCAGGATGCGTCGACGGTGCGAAGATTTGGGGATGGCGCATATGTGCTGCTGCGTGAGCCACCGAAGAACCACCTGAGCCGGTGTCTTGCCGTAGTGCTTACCGATACGGGTCAGGGCGGGATCCGCGAAAAGCTGGTTCCTGCCTTCGGCCAAGGGCGCCCAGGCCATTGGCGCAATCCCGTATTCCGAGAGAAGATGTCTGAGACCGGTCTCCTGGGTGAAGGGGTGGAGCTCAATCTGGTCGACCATGGGAGCGATACGCGACGAGAGGATGAGATCTACCAGACGGTCGGGCAGAAAATTGCAGACCCCGATGGCATGCACCAGTCCCTGGTCGTAAAGTTCTTCCATTGCCCTCCATGAACCCTGGTAATCTCCGTACGGCATGTGAATCAGATAGAGATCAAGGTAATCGGTTCGCAGGTTCTGCAGCGTTTTTTCAAATGACCGCATGGTGCCTTGGTGGCCTTCACGCTGTATCCAGACCTTGGAGGAGATGAAGACATCCGTTCGCGGAATACCGGAATCGCGGACTGCGTCTCCCACGGCGCTCTCGTTTCCATAGCAGGCAGCGGTATCGATGAGCCGGTAGCCGATGCCCAATGCCTCCTCCACTGCGTTGCGGCACAGGTCCTCGTCGTCAATCTGATAGACGCCATAGCCCAAGTCCGGCAAGGCCATTCCATTCTGCAGGTGAATTGTGCCCATTTATCGTCGCCTCCTGACGAATTCAATGGCAATCTATCAGAGCCCTCCGGGGAGGAACAATGCATGTTGCTCATGCGTTCCCATACACGGTGTCTATATTGTGTTGCCGCTCGTCCGCCATCAGGTGCTCATCGAGGATCCGTATTTCGACTCCACGGGTGTATGACGGGGGAAAGATGTGTGCCCGACCATGCAGGTTATCGCCCGGCATGAATCCAGACGATTCCGTTCGGTGGGGTGATGTCATTCGCCGGGCTGTGGGATGTCTGTCGCCGATACCGTTACGGCGTGCGATGCGCCTGCTGGATCAGTCAGAGAACACCATGAGGTATCTTGAACGACAAGCCATGTTTCCATGGCATGGGCGAGTGTGATTGCCGGTTCCATGGTGGGGCTTCGATCATGACGGGCATTTCGTCCGGGTACCGTTCCTATGGCGTGGGGACGCACATGGCTTCGTATATCGATATTTGCACGTTGAGCGACTTGAGGTTATAGGATCACCGATACAAATCGATTCCGAGGGAGGCACGACGATGACGATTGCCGATAAGACCGTGTTGATTACTGGTGCATCATCGGGAATAGGCGAAGCCACGGCTCGTCTCCTGGCGGGGAAGGGAGCCAATGTGGTCCTGGGCGCCCGCCGGGCCGACCGGCTCGAAAAGATCGTCAAGGGCATCACGGAAGCCGGAGGTCGGGCGGAATCCAAGGTACTGGACGTGACGAAGCGGCAGTCCAACGAGGACTTTGTCTCCTTCGCCAAGGACAGGTTCGGCCAGGTGGATGTCATGTTTCTGAATGCCGGGTTGATGCCCAACTCGCCCCTTTCCGCACTGCACGTGGATGAATGGGAGAGGACGGTGGATGTCAACCTGAACGGGGTCCTGTATGGGATTGCGGCCGCGCTCCCGGAATTCGTCGAACAGCGGCGAGGCCAGTTCATCGCCACCTCATCGGTCGCAGGACTGAAGGCTTATCCCGGTGGGGCGGTCTATGGTGCCACCAAGTGGGCTCTCCGCGACCTTATGGAGGTGCTGCGTATGGAATCCGCCCAGGAGGGGACGCATATCCGTACTGCCACCATCTACCCGGCTGCCATTCAGACCGAGCTCTTGGACACCATCTCGGATGAACGGACGCTTGAGGATATGAACCAGACGTATGACCGTTATCAGATCAGTCCCGAACGGGTGGCCAGGGTGGTGTCTTTCGCCATCGATCAGCCCGAGGACACCGATGTTGCGGAATTCACCGTCGGCCCCACCATTCAGCCCTGGTGAATTTCAGGTCAACCGTTATCGGTTCTGGTCGGAGAGGGTCAGGTGGATGCCGGCTAAGGCCATGGCCTTGCGGGCTTCGATACCTTGGTCCTCGCTGACCGGTACGGTCAGATTCTCGAAGACGGTGACCTTGTAGCCCTGTTTCACGGCGTCGAGGGCGGTTTCTTTGACGCAATGTGATTCGGCGATACCCACTACGTCCACTTGGTCGACCTCGGCGAGCGCCAGAGCTTCCGCCAGGGTGGGACCGGACGATCTGGCCCTGGAGAACTCCTGCCTGCTCTGGATTCGATCGGTGTTGTCCTCGATGCCTTCGAATCCGGAGTATGCGGCCGAATATTGTCCTTTCTTGAAATGATGGGGGATTCCCAGTTCCCGAATCCTGGGGTGCAATTCAGCCCCGGGTGAGCCGGCTATACCATGCTTGGGCCAGCTGTCCACGAAATCCGGGTGGCCGGACCAATGGGCTCCGGGTTCGATGTGCCAGTCCTGGGTGGTGGCCATATAGGCGTAGTCCCCGGCCTGCCTGTGGACGTAGTCGGCGATCCTTTCGGCGACCTCGTTGCCGCCCTCGACCGCCAGTTCGCCTCCTTCGCAAAAGGTCGGCTGGACGTCCACGATTATCAGGGCCTTGGGCATGGTGATCGTCTCCTCCGTCGAAGTTCACGTCAAGAATCGAAAACGACTGGTCTTCTACTCTACCGGCAGTTCTTGGATTGCGGCGGACTCAACGTCATATCAGGATTGTTTCGTTTTGGTATTCATGCATATGGACGAGTGCGGGGAATGCGACTGGCGGGTAAGAAGATATGGCATGCAAGGGGACGACGAGGGTATTGGGCGGTCGGCCGGATCCCGATGCCATGGTCACATGCGGCTGCAAGGAATGACGGAAGGCCATGGAACAAGGCAGTATTCGGGAATTCTCGCGGTCTTCGTACGTAGGTGTATTACGAATCGGCGATGGCTCTCGACATCCTCTCATGGGGTCCTCCAAGGAGGATATGTTCCCGCTTGTGCCCGTACCTATGGAGATATATGACTGCCGGCAATGGGTATGATGAGAATGCTGATTTCCGGGTTGATCGCCTGACATCCTGAATGTCGAGTCGGGCAGTGCCGTGACTGGTGCCTCCGTCGTCGACCTCCCTTCATCGCTGTTGGTGGAATGAGCATCATGACACGGAAGGAGGATGCGGATATGAGATTCAACGAGTTTGGGCAACCCATTGGCGAGGCTGTGTCGTATACGGGTGCAAGGTTACCGGAGCCTGTGAGCTTGGTAGGCCGGACGGTTCTGGTGGCACCCTTGGATGCTTGGCAGAAACGGGCTTTTTATCGGCGCATCTTCGGTCCTGACTGCGATGAATCCATCATGACCTACAGCAGTCATCATCTCTACCCTGACGAAACCGCCTTCGATTCCGAGTTCAGGTTGATGACGGCAAGTCGGGATCCTCTGTTCTTTGCCATTCTTCGCAAGCCGGATGCTGCCGACCGCCCTGTCGGCCTGCTCTCAGGCGGAGAATCATTGGTTCCACAGGGGTGGGGCTTGGTCCGCGATTCCTCGAACCTGTTGGGCATGTATGCCCTGATGCGGATACGGGCCGATATGGGCAGCGTGGAGATGGGTCATGTTATCTACACCGGTGAGTTGCAGAGAACCCGGCAGGCCACCGAGGCCCAGTATCTGATGGCTCGGCATGTCTTCGAGAACCTGGGCTATCGGCGTTACGAGTGGAAGTGCGACAGCCTTAACGCGCCCTCGAGATCAGCTGCGTTGAGGCTGGGTTTCAAGGCGGAGGGCTGTTTCAGAAACGATATGGTATACAAGGGCCGGAGCCGCGACACGGACTGGTTTTCCATGACGGATCGTGAATGGCCGGCTGTGAAAGAGAGACTGGAAACCTGGTTGGATGAGGCGAATTTTGATCAGAAGGGCAGACAGAAGCGGCGTTTGCAAGACTGTTGAATAAGGGCAACGCCTCTTTGAGTTCATGACCATTCGAAAGATCTGCATCGGGTTGTGCATGTCGTCGGCTGGAATCGGCTCGCGCTGTCTAGGTCCAGTCGATGATTCGTGGGACGGAATTGAGCATGTCCCTGTCCCGCGGTTTCTGTGCATACACATTGGGGAGTGCCGGCAATGACCGCAGGCTCTTGTGGCCTTGCCGGGAAGGACGACAAGGACAATCCGGATCCGGCTGCCTTGTGCGCGGTCATTCCGCTTCCGCCTATGAAGCCCGGAAGGGTGCAAACAACGACGCATCGTCTGTGATTGGTCGGATGGCATATTCCCACCTTGCAGCACTCATGATTTCCGTGTTCCCGGGTCGGAATGATGACCAACTCCGACAGTCGAGCCGAAAAGGGGAGCCGGGCTTATGAAGCCTTTGTGCTTGGGAAGCATGTATGATTCCTGCGACACACAGAACTCTCGATTCGCCAGGAATGCTGGGGAATACGATGTTCCGCGCCTAAAAAACCCGGACCGCGGTCCGGGTTTTCCGGTGGCGGAGGATACGAGATTCGAAC
>NZ_CALYOY010000051.1 GCF_945269915.1 uncultured Bifidobacterium sp.
CGGAATTCCTAAGCCTGGACATTGACGAACAGGTCGCCATCATGCTGGTGGACACCGACGGTTGGGATGGGAAAAGCCGCCCTGCGCTCTTCGACTGCCTGATGGACCAGACCCACCGCTTCGAGCAGGAATTCACCAGGTACCTGATGGACCAGGTCAAGTCCAATAATCGCTACCTGAAGAAATGCCGCAGGCTGATCACCAACCTGGTCAATGATCGGCTGCCCGACCCCGACTCGCTCCGCCCCTGGGAGGACAAGCCGGAGAAGATCGAATATGACGAGAACGGGAAACAGTTCAAGGGGCACCCTGAGGACGTTTCGATCCTGGACTTCAACTACACCAGTCCCCTGGCAGGCCTGCGCGATTGCCCGTCCATCACGAACATCCACGGCAACCTGCTGGACCGGAACATCATCTTCGGCATCGACGGCTCGGATCTGAGGGCCACGGACCCCGACTACACCGATACGGTCAAGTTCACGAAGACCTTCCGCCTCATGGCCCTGAGGCAGAACAACAACACCACCATCATCCACCCGCACATCGATGGACAGCCCGGTGAAGAGACGGCGATCATCAAGTTCTACGGCCACTCACTGGGACCTGCCGACTACTCCTACTTCCAGTCCCTCTTCGACACCGTCGACCTCTACGCCAGTCAGACCAGGCTCATCTTCTACTACAACGAACTCCAGGGAGGGAATTCCGATCCCGAGCGGGGACACATGATAGCCGAGGAAATGTATGAGAAGGTCAATCAACTCATGACCAGGTACGGGGAGACCCTTGACAACGAAAACCACGGACGGAACCTTCTCCATAAACTCCTCCTGGAGGGCCGACTGAGCGTGGCACCATCTCCTCGCTGAGCAGATCCATCGGACCCCTTCCCAGCCGGGTCTATCCGCATCCGGCCTGATCAGGAGACCCGCAGGAGCCCGTGCGCACCCTTTTCGGCCAGACTCATGACATGGTTGACCATGGGGTAATCCCCCGGCTGGTCGACACTGAACTCCACGAAGCCTCCCTGGGCCGGCAGGAGGGGCAGAACCTGCGCCCCGGCCCGGACCGATACGGACGGATCCGAACCGGCCGTCCCGCCGATCAGATAGCGCCCTTCGGTCCAGACCGTATCGAACTGGGTGCCGACCACATGGAAGGCCAGCGACTGGTTGGGCCCGGCATCCAAGACCCAGATGCGAACCCGGCCGCCGACCTTGAGTCCAAGCGGGTGGGCGTCATACTGGAACGCCCGTCCGTTGAAGGTCATGATGTCCGGCTTCATGGCCGACACCTTGTCCGGGTCCGCCGTTCCCCCCTTGGCGCCCAGGTAGATCTCGGACTGGACCAGGACGTACTCGGCGGCGACGGCCGGCAGGGTGCCGTCATCCACGACCACCGCCCCGTACATGCCGTTGGCTATGTGATTCGACATGGGGTCGCTGCTGCAGTGATACATCCAGATACCCGTGTGTTCGGCCTTGAAGGTGTAGTGGAGGTCCTTGCCGGGCTCGATGTTGCGCATCATGGTCTGGGGCACGGCCGGACCGGCGTGGAAGTCGATGGAATGGCTCATGCTGCCCTTGTTCCTGACCGTGACCTCGAAGGTGTCTCCCAGCCGCCCCCTGAGCACCGGCCCCTGTGCCAGGGGACGCGATCCGGAATCGCGGGAATCGTCGGCATCATCGAAGCTCCAGACGGTTCGGTCCAGTCCGGCAGCCACTTTCTCCTTGCGCTCCTTGACGTCCAGGGTGTACCGCCTGACCCCCGCCTGACCCCCGCCCTTCAGCGGCGGAAGGGCCGCCTTGGCCGGGTCCGACCTATCGGCCTGTGACTTGAGTTTGACCGCCGTTGGGACGGCAGGGGCCGGACCGTCGCCCGAATCCATTCCCGGCATACCTTCCGTGGTGTGGGACCCGGCCGTGGAGGCGGCCCCCTTGACCATGACCCTCAGTTCCATACCCATCTGTCGATGCCCGGCCAGGGAGCACCATCCCAGGGTATTTGCCCCGATCACACCGACATCGACCTTGGCGGTCCGGGTGACCGGAACCGACCCTGTTTCCCTGCCGTTGGCGAAGACCAGGTCATGGCGTTGGTCACCGGTGTTGTGGAAGTCCACGACCAGGCGGTCGCCTGCCGGCACGGTGATTTCGTCAGGGACAAAGGCCATCCCCTTCACGTTCACGGAAACCCGGGTGGTGTGGCCGGTCGGCTTGACCCCATGTGCCGGGTCCTGGACCAGGGACGCCTTGTCAGCCGAACCGCTCCGCATGACCGAAGTATCACCCACTGGCCTGGCCAGACCTGGACGCACCACCATCAGGACCATCCCGACCACCAGAAGCAGGACGGTGAGGGCGGTCAGGACCAGGTCGATGCGGAGCACCATGGTCCCGGACCTCGCGGACCGCGAATCCGCACCCTCTTGCCGGTGCCCCCTCTTGGATGCCAGGATCCGCTTCCCCGAGACGGCCAGATAGACCACGGTCACCATCATGGCCAACATGCCCAGGACGTTCAGGGCGTTCCCCACCTTCCACATGGGCGTGAAGAGTCGAAGGGTACCCAGAAGTCGGATCAGGAGCCCGACCTGCATGAGCCCCCAGGCCACCCAGAGCAGGTGGTGGAAGGGCAGCGGCCTGCGGATGACCGAGGGGACGATCATGCAGACGTGGGCGATGACCATGGTCATGATGAATCCGATGGCAAGGGCGTGCAGGGCCATGTCGCCCCAGTAGGTCCGAGAATCCAGAGGGGCCACCATCCATATCAGGGCCGCCAGCAGACCCCAGGCATAGGCGGACAACATGCAGGTCCCCATGAACCCCGGCAGGCCCCCATGGCGGAAGGTGGCCTTGGCCACGTCATGGCTGACCATGACCAGGAGGAGCACGGCCAGCGACAAACCCAACAACGGGTATCCGACCCGTGGTGTCAGCGATTGGACGGGAAGCATCAGGACCAGAAGCAGACACAGTCCCAGGATGCAGGATTCCAGGCGTATATCGGAAAAGACGACCCTGGCCAGCTCGACCCGCTCCCCCACAACGGTCAGCACCAGGAAGAGCAACCAGGCCGGGGCCAGGACGGCGGAATCCAATCCACCCACCCAGCCAGCCGCCCCGACCAGACCAACCAGGGAGCCCAGGACCTGTATCAGGACCTCGGTCGATGCCTGCCTCTGCCAGATCGCCACATACACCGCGGTCAGGGCCAGCATGGACAGGGTCCAGGGAGTTCCGGCCAGAAGCTCGATTCTGGCCAAGCCCGGGGCAAACCCGAAGGCTGAAGCCACCAGGACCAGGACACCCAGCAGAGCCCCGACCAGACCCAGGGCCGGTGCCAGAAACCCCCAACGCGGTTTATCCGACCCGCCGCTTCGGTAGGCCACCGCCCGTTCCAGCCCTATGGCCGAACCCAGGAATCCATAGACCATGAGGCCACCGTGCAGATCGGCCAGGGGAACCCTGCCCGAGGGGTGGATCAGATCTGCACGAATCAGTGCCGCCGCCAGGCCGAGCAGGGCGGCCAGACCCGCTCCGGCAAGGAGGACCACCCTGGATTTGGGCAGGGTGAATCTGTCTCCTGTCCTGCGCGTCGTCTTGCCATCCTGCATGGATATCGACCACCTTGTGCTGGTTTGATATTTAAATGGATAGTTATACAATTTAATGGATGACCCCGGAAATTCAACCCCCACACCACCAACCCACGAGCCCCGCAACACGTCGGAACGGGGAACAGATACGCTCCGCAATCCTGGAGTACCTGCGCGGGGACACCGGTCATGGCGGTGAGGGCCTCTCCTCACACCAGATCGGAGTGATCTTCGGCATTCATCCGACAACCGCCCGGTTTCATCTCGAGCGTCTGGTAGGCCAGGGCAAGCTGATCCGCCAAGAGGCCGGAGACTCCGCGGCAGGTTCCCCGGGCGGCCATAGAGCCAGGCGAGGCAGACCGACCATCGTCTATATGCCCGTAGACCATGAACGAGCCCGAGGGAACTTGATTGCCTCGCTCTGCATGGCCCTCGAATCAGCCACAGCCGTTTCCGAGGACAGGACCGATTCGGCCCTGAAGGCAGGACGGGCCTGGGGGCTGGAACTTGCCAGTCAAGAAGACCGGAGAAATGACGAAGGGGCACCCACCAGTCCATCAGAACTGCCACTTGGCATCCTGGAAGGTCTTGGATTCGCACCGGAGCCGACGGGAGAAGGAAACGGAAGCTACTGCCTGACCACCTGCCCATTTATGGATAATGTCATCGACCACCCCATCATCTGCTCCATCCATCTGGGCATGATTCAGGGATTCCTGACCGGCAGGGGCCATCAGATAAGGGTGCGTCTCGAACCCCTGTCTTCCCCGCGGGGGTGTCTTTTGGAAATATCCGAACCAGGAAGACATCAACCGAACCCGACATAAAGCCCACCTCATAAAAAGCCGGGCCGATCCCGGTTTTCGCGGCAATCGCAGGCAAGACATCGACACCTGGAACCACCCGGCCCCGACTCATCCCTTGATGAAGCGGGCTTCGATTCGCTTCTGGAATTGTGCGGCAGCAAGGCAGACCGCTGCAACCAGGGTGATTGCCAGCATTCCGACGAAACTACCGATCACCGGGTCCACTCCGAGAAGGCCGGACAGGCTCTTGAAGACCCATGTCGAGGCGGTGAATCCCAGGCTGGTGGTGGCCGAGAAGATGCCCATAACCAGCGGATAGCGCCTGGGGAGGCACAACTTGGAAAGAAGGAAGGGGCAGGTGGCCATGTTGATGGCACTGCCCGACCCCACCAGGAAGGCCGACAGGCACACCAGGGGGAAGGACCGGGTGATCAGGAAGAAAAGGGCGCCCACAGCCATCAGGACAAAAGCTGCGGGTATCGTCCACTCCCGGCACAGGTCTCGGATTCGGTTGATGCTGAGACCGACCACAATCGATGATCCCGTATTGAACATCAGGGCCAGACCAGCCGCACCGGTATCTCCCAGACTGTATCCGGCTATGTAGACCGCCAGTTTGTTGTAGAGAACAGCCACCAGGAAGATGCTGAGGAAGCCGACCAGGATGCAGGAAACGATGGCCCACCAGGACTGTCGCCCCGCGCCGGACACCGACGAATCCGCCCCTTCGACCTCCTCCTCGCCCTCCTCGACGGTACCGGCACCGGGAACCAGGAAGAAGACCACAACCAGGGCGGGCAGAGCCAGGAAATAGAGCCAGTAGTTGCGGAGCCAGCCACCCCTCGCCAGAAAACCGCCCAGGGCCAGAATGAGCATGGAGGAACCATCCTGAACCGCCAGGGTCACCCCCATGAGTCCTGCCAACCGTTTCCCCCGGAAGAACCTGGCGGAAAGACTGGGAAGGATCGTGGTTGTAATGCCTACACCGAATCCCACCACCAGGGCGAAGACGAGGAGCTGACTGACATTCCCGTGGAACAGGAGGGGAAGCAGGCCGCCCAGGGCAATGCAGATGCAACTGATGCAACCGGCCGTCCTCGACTTCATCCAGGACAGGAGCTGCCCGAAGAGCAGGGCGGAAACGATGGCGGCGGACGACCCGATCGACACCACCGATTCCACGATGGAAGGATCGGTATGGGGAAAGGAGGCCTGGATGGCCGCCACCGAAGGAGAGATGATGGAGTCGAACCGCGACATGACGGCCAGGACCATGATCCCTGCGAGAATACCGATATTCTGTCTGGTCAGCACCCTAGTTGTCATGTCCTCGGATGGCGGTTCAATCTCAACCATCACCCTCCCCCTCTCGCTTTACGTCGGGATGGTCTATTCCATAATCAGGGCCAAGCCCGTCAGGACAATCAGGAAGAGCAGATTGAAGAGGGTATAGACCTTCAGATAATGCCCCTTCTTATGGGGGTAGCGCTTGACAACGGCCTTGTAGGAGACAAGGGAGGCCATGGATGCGATCAGGGTTCCCATGCCACCCAGATTGGTGCCCAGGATAATCGCTTTCCAGGCCGTCGAGAAGCCCGAAACCAGAAGGGATGTGGGGACGTTGCTGATCACCTGGCTGCACAGGATGGAGGCGATCAGGGGGTGGATGTTGACCAGCCCCGAGACCATGCCGTAAAACTGCGGCATGCGCCTGGCATTGCCGATGAAGATGAAGAAGGCCACAAAGGTCAGCAGCAGGCCCCAGTCCACGTGGAGGAATACCCGCCGGTCGCAGATCAGGAAGACAAGTATCACAACCAGGACCATGGCCGCCTGGGGAATGACCCTGGCCACACCGAGCAGACAGACCAGGAAGAGGAGGAGGTAGACGACGATCCGCCACCGTCCGCTGTCCTGCATCTCCTCCACCTGGGGCTGGATCCCGTCCGGCTTGGGTGCCAGAACGCTGTGCTGGATGTCCTTGGCCTTCATCCCCTCGAGCTGGTCGACTCGTTGGCGTCCGAAAGCGAACCAACAAACCAGAACCAGCATCAGGGCCGCCACCAGGGTGTAGGGCGCCATCAGGAGGAGGAATTCGCCGGTAGGCATGTCCGAGCGCGCTTTGAGGTAGAGATTGTGGGCATTGCCGATCGGTGTCAGCATGCTCCCCACATTCGCACCCAGGGTCATCAGGGTCACGACCAGGAAGACGTGCTTCTCAAGCCCGGCCATGATCAGGACAGCCATGGCAAAGGGGACGAAGGTGACCAGGGCGACGTCATTGGTGATGAACATGCTGGCGAAGAAGGTCAGGGATACGAGAACCAGGGCCAGGCCACGCACGGAGTGGACCCGGGCAAGGAGGTTGGCGCCGATGGCATGAAAGACCCCGATGCGTTGGAACCCGCAGACCACCACCATGAGCGAACCCAGCTGGGTGATGGTATTGACGTGGATATACCCCAGGTACTGACCGTCGGGATGAACGAATATACAGGAGACCAGAGCGATGACTGCCGCGATAACCAGTACGGTTTCGCCTTTGAGCAGCCTGGTCAGCCAATGTCGCATCGTCACCTCCGGGGCCACAATTCCCCACCCAGTTTACGCGATGGCAGAGGGACCGAATGACCGAAAGCACAAGGATTTTCCGCGCCTGCTCCCCAGGTCGGGAACCCGAAACCTTACTGGCAAAAGGGCTATGGGAACCCGACCAAATGGC
>NZ_CALYOY010000052.1 GCF_945269915.1 uncultured Bifidobacterium sp.
CATCCCCGACCCGAGGGACCGCCCACCACACATCAACCACACACAATCCCACACACAATCATAATCACGCACCAGGCTCATATCCGCTTCATGAGGTATACTTTTGCTGTTATTCGTGTCCGACGGTGCCCTCTCAAGCCGCTGGGCATGAGGAACATGCCGAACGGCGCCACCATGCCCCACATGGAGACGTTGCCAGGCGCACCAAGTACCAAGGAGAGCCATTTTGGCAACCAAGATTCGTCTGAAGAGAATGGGCAAGAAGTTCTATGCCTTCTACCGCGTGGTCGTGGTCGATTCCCGCAAGAAGCGCGATGGCAAGGTCATCGAGGAGATCGGCACCTACGATCCCAACACCCAGCCCTCTTCCATCAAGATCGACTCGGAACGCGCCCAGTACTGGCTGGGTGTGGGCGCACAGCCCAGCGAGCCCGTCCTGAACCTTCTGAAGATCACCGGCGACTGGCAGAAGTTCAAGGATCTGCCCGGCAAGGAAGGCACCCTGAAGGTGCCCCAGGCCGAGATGGACGCCCAGGCCCGCATCGAGCAGGCCCAGAACGAGGCCCAGAAGCTCAAGGCAGCCAAGTCCGAGGCCGATGCCAAGGCCAGGGCGGCCGCCGAGAAGGAGGCCCCCAAGGCCGATGAGGCTGCCGATGCCGCCAAGGTCGAGGCGGCGGCCGAGTCCGGCACCGAGGAGAACCCCGCGGCAGCGGAGTAAGAGCACACGTGAGTGGAAGGGCTGGCTATCATGCTTGCACAGGCCGTTGAACACCTGATCAGAAACATCGTGGATTTCCCTGATGATGTGTCGGTCAAGTCCCACGAGAACCCCAGGGGTGAACTGCTCCGCGTGCGGGTCAACCCCGAGGACATCGGCCGTGTGATCGGCAGGGGCGGCAGGACCGCCAACGCCATCCGCACGGTGATTCAGGCACTGGCCGACCACAAGGTGCGCGTCGACATCATGGACGTGCGCCGGTGAGCCCCAGCCAGTCCACCGACCACAGCAGTGACGGCAAGGACCCTCAGCAGCGCGAGTTGCTGAGGGTCTGCCGTATCGGCCGCGCCCAGGGGCTCAAGGGCGAGGTCAACGTCTATTCCTACACGGACGAACCGGGGAGGCGCTTCTCCCCCGGTGCACAGCTGGAGACCGGGGAGGGCCAGGTCTTCACCGTGGTCCGTTCGCGCCGGTTCAAGCAGCGGTGGATCCTCCTCTTCGAGGGCGTCGAGGACAGGAACGCAGCGGAGGCGCTGAAGGGCAGGGAACTCTATGTGGAGGCCGACCCCGCCAAGGACCTGGCCGACGAGGATGCCTGGTACCTCACCGATCTGATAGGCCTGGAGGTCCGCATGGCGCCCGGCAACACACTGGGGCTCCCCGGAGGCCGGAAGGTCGGCACCATCAGGGATGTCCTTGACGGGGTGGCCCAACAGCAGCTTGAGATACTCATGGATGGGCCGGAGGCGGGCGATGCCGACGGAAGTGACGAGGACATCCCGACCGGGTTGATACCCTTCGTCGAGCAACTGGTGCCGGAGGTGAAACCGGAGGAGGGCTACATCACCATCGACCCGCCCGGAGATCTCCTGCCAGGCCTGGGCTGAGGAGCCGGAAACCACCATGGGTTTCCGGCTCCTCCGAAGGGGCCCTGCCACTATGAGGCGGCCACAGGGCTACATATCCTCAACCACCAGGTAGGTCATATCCAGCGGCCCGTGCACACCGACCACGATCACCATCTCGATGTCGCCCGTGTTGGAGGGGCCGGTGATGAAGTTGATGTTGGAGGTCTTCAGATCGCCCGAGACCAGGGCCTGATCGTAGTAGTCCATGGCCTGGCGGGTGCGGGGCAGGATCTTCGACTTGCGGATGATGCTCAGGTAGTGCACCGGCAGGAAGTGGAAGGCCCTCCCCTGCCCCGGGGTGGTGGCCACGGTGATGGTGCCGGACTCGGCCAGGAGGAAGTCCGCGAAGGCGATGGCGGTGCCCGACCGGTCGGCCGTCCTGATGTTCTCCTCCCGGCTGGCTCCCGGTTTCCAGAAGGTGGCCGGCGGGTTGAGCCCGTCACGCCACTCCTCCAGGCCGAAGTCGGCGAAGAGGGGCGAGGTGGGCAGCATCACATGGTCGCTGTCATCCTTCTTGGAGTCGATGAACCGGTCCAGGGCCACGGGCAGACCGGCCTTGGTGCAGGTCTGGAAGTTCACGTGCACGGCCTCGCTGTTCTTCCGGGCTATCTCCAGGAGCTCGTCCTGGGTGTGCCCCGAAAGGGTGGTCTCCGGCAGGTCGTTGACGGGCACCAGGGGGTTGTCCTTGAGCTGGTGGCGGGACCTGCCGCTCTTCTGGGCCAGATAGTCCAGGAATACCTCACGATCGGTCATGCCTGCGCTCCCTTCCCGTCGGCCTGGCCGTCCGGTGAGCCGGTCTTGTTGAAGACCGGTTCACCGTTGACCCGCTGACCCTGCTCCTTCTTGTGCCTGGCGAACCAACTGCGGAAGTTCTGCCCGTGCCTGGGCGGGTCGGGCAGGTCGCGCACCTTGGTCCATCCGCCGAAGACGAAGGGCATCCACTCCACATGCCTGTCGTTGGAGAAGAGGTTCCCGGCCGTCTCGGGCTGCTTCCTGGCCAGGGGGGCCAGCATGGTGTGGTCCAGCCCCAGGGCCGTGCGGAAGAGGGAGGAATGCCCGGTGCCGATACCGACCACCCTCATGATTGCGTCGTCAATCAGGTTCGCCTTGGACTGGTCGTCCATCATGATCTTGCGGTGCTTGATCATGAGCTCATGGAGGGGGATCTTGACCGGGCAGGTGGCCGTACAGGCCGCACAGAGGCTGCATGCGTAGGGCAGATCGCCGAAGTCGTCATATCCGCCATCCAGCACCGGTGAAAGCACGGAGCCGACCGGGCCCGGGTAGATGGACCCGTAGCCGTGGCCGCCGATGTGGCGGTAGATGGGGCAGACGTTCAGGCAGGAGGCGCAGCGTATGCACTGGAGGATGGGCTCGAAGTCGGTGCCCAGGGCGTTGGAGCGGCCGTTGTCCAGGATCACCACGTAGACGTCGTCCGGACCATCCGACTCCTGGCCGGTGCGGGGCGAGGTGAAGGTCAGGTAGGAGGTCAGCTTCTGACCGACTGCAGACCGGGCCAGCATGTTGTCCATGGTCTCGGCCTCCTTCATGGTCGGCACCAGGCGCTCCATGCCCATGACCACCACCTGGGTCCTGGGTATGCACATGGCCAGGTCGGCGTTGCCCTCGTTGGTGACCAGGTTGATCATGCCGGTGTCGGCAACGGCGAAGTTGCAGCCGGTGATGCCCATATCGGCCTCGAGGAAGTGCTTGCGCAGAACGGTGCGCGAGAATCGGGCCATGTGCTGGGGGTCGTTGTCGCCCTGGTAGCCCAGCTTCTTCTCGAAGATCTGCCGCACCTGTTCACGGTTCTTGTGGAGGGCCGGGAAGACCAGGTGGGTGGGCTGGTCCCAGTCATCCTCCTCCAGGATGAACTCGGCCAGGTCGGTCTCCAGCACCTCCAGCCCGGGCACGGTCATCAGGGTGGGATCCAGGTTGATCTCGCTGGTTACCATGGACTTGCTCTTGACGACGTGCCTGGCCTTCTTCTCGATGGCGATCCGCTTGATGTACTGGGCGGCCTCGTCGTCGGTCTGGGCGAAGAAGACGTGCCCGCCCCGCTTCTCGACGTTGTCGGCGAACTCCTCCAGGTAGTCGGGCAGGTAGCGGATGACGTGCTGGCGGATCTGCTCGCCCAGGTTGCGCCAGTCCTCCCAGTCGCCCAGCTCCTGGCGGGCGGCCTCGCGCTTGACCCACTGGGCGTCCTGGGCCTTGGCCACGGCCTGCTCGGCGAACTCGTCCTGCTCGGTCTCCTTGATACGGGTCAGGAAGGGGGCGTCGCTGGTCTTCAGATACTGCGCGGCCTTCTTGCCGTTGACCATGCTGCTCATACCAGGGCCTCCTTCCTGTCGGCGCCCTGGAGGGCCCCGGCGTCGTCACCGGCCCGGGAATCCTCCCCGACGTAGCGGACCCGGCTCATATCGACATTGTGGTTGAGCACCTCGGCCAGGTGCATGATGGTAATCTTCTCCCCGCGCCGGTTGAAACGGCCGCCGATGTTCATCAGGCAGCCCGGGTCGCAGGATATCAGGACCGAGGCGTTGGTGGAGAGGACGTCGTTGACCTTCTCGTCGACCATCTGGCGCGATATCTCGGGTTCCTTCATGGAGAACATGCCCCCGAAGCCGCAGCAGTTCTCGATATGGGGCAGGGGGACCATCTTCAGGTCCTTGACGTGGTCCAGGAGCGCAAAGGGGCTGGTCCGCTCGCCCAGGAGGCGGGTCATGTGGCAGGAGCGGTGGTACGTGGCCACGGCGTCCAGCTCGGCGCCCGCATCCAGCACCCCCAGCACCCGGTAGAGGAACTGGGAGAACTCATAGGTCTTGTCGGCCATCCGCCGGGCCTTGGCCACGTAGGCGGGGTCGTCGTCCCTCATGTGGAAGGGAAGCTCCTTGAGCATGTTGACGCAGGATCCGGCGGGGCCCACGATGTAGTCGGCATCCACGCTCATCAGGGCGTCGACCTCGTTGCGCATAACGTGCCGGGTCTCCTTGACATATCCGCTGTTGAAGGTCGGCTGACCGCAGCAGATCTGCTGCATGGGCATGTAGGTATCACACCCGAACCGCTCCAGCACCTCCACCATGGCCTTCCCCACGTTGGGGAACATGAGGTCCACCACGCAGGTGGAGAAAATGACGACTTTCATGCTCATCCCTTCTTCTCGTCGCGACCATGGCGCAACCCGCACGACCTGTGTGCACACGACCACCATGGTCCCGTCCGCCCCCTGACGTATCGCGGACCTTGATCTGCCGGACTCACATACGATATAACTGCTCAGATGTCAAGAGGTAATACCCCCATCATCCCATCCTTTTCAGCGCTGACCCCCCAATTCAGGGCAATCTCCATATTCAGACGGTGTGATATTCATCACTCCTTAGAAAAAAGTTCTTGACATCCTGAGCGAGTATGCTTCTTCATCTACAGCGCAGATTTAATCCCGGCCTTGGGTAGGCTGGGGGGAGAGAACCCCCTACCCGACCATGGAACCAGGTGGAACCGCATGATCAATATTCCTCAGCTGCTCCTGCTGTACTCCCCCACCATCATTTCCGGCATCATCCTCCTCTTCGGGCTGCACCGTGAGCCCCGGCAGTTCCGCAACGCCATCTGGTTCCTCCTCTTCCTCCTCTTCCTCGTCGGGACCCTGGTACTGCAATTCGGCCTGCGCTGGCTGATCCTGCCTATCGCCATACTGGTGATCCTGATACCCATCGCCGTGGTGGCCTTCCTCCTGGCCAACACGGTCATCGTCACCCGCCGCGAGGGCGTCTCCCTGGCCACCCTCCTACCGGCCCTCCTGGCTTTGGCCCTGGCCGTCTACCTCCTCCTCTCCCCTCTCCTGATCGTCTTCGACGCACCCCACTGGTGCCTGGTCCTGGCCGGACTGGTCAGCCTGGAGGGAACCTGGTTCTTCTTCTCCTTCATGGCCCTCCTGCTCTACTCCTGGTTCTACCGGGCGCTCCCCCGCAAACGCCGGTACGATTACATCATCGTGCACGGGGCCGGTCTGCGCGGAGACCGGCCCACGCCCCTCCTGCGGGGGCGGCTCGACAAGGCCATGCAACTGTGGCGGAAGCAGGGCAGGCAGGGCCGGTTCGTGGTCTCCGGCGGCCAGGGGCCCGACGAGGAGACCAGCGAGGCTCGGGCCATGGCCAACTATTTGATGAACTCCTGCGGGGTGCCGTCCGAGGCCATCATCATGGAGGACAGGTCGACCACCACCATGGAGAACCTGCGTTATTCCAAGGAGATCCTGGATGCCCGGTACGGAGTGGGCACGGGGCCTCAGCAGTACCGGGTGGCCCTGGTGACCAGCGACTACCACGTGTTCCGGGCCAGCGAATACGCCAGCAAGGTGGGGCTCAGGGCCGACGGAATCGGTTCCCACACCAGGGGCTACTACTGGCCCACGGCCTTCATCCGCGAGTTCGTGGCCGTGACCAGGTCCCACTGGTGGCCCTATCTGGCCGTGGCCGTCCTCTGGGCCGTCTGGACCGGAATCGGCCTGATGCACTGAGGGTTCCTGGTGGGCTCGGCATTCATGGGTCTGTCTGCCGGGCAGGTCGGAAAAACGGGGTAGCGCCCCCTCCGAGCCAGGTCAGGGTCTCCTGCGGGCCGGTCGCGGGTCGTGGTTGTCCCC
>NZ_CALYOY010000053.1 GCF_945269915.1 uncultured Bifidobacterium sp.
AACTGCGTGGCACTAGGCCAGACGACGCCGGCCGCATCCAGGGGTTGTTCCCTGTCCTTCCTGTACCAATACTCCGGATCGGACCAACCAAGGAGGTTCAGACGTTCCCGATACATCAATACCATGGGGCGGAAAGGCGCAAACAGCTACGATGGAGCCCTCGCATGGGCGAGGAACCAGGATGAGGCCTTTACCGTTCACGAAATAATCAATTCAGGTGTTTATGACTACTTGGCCATCTCCATTGAAGGCGACCTTGACTACACGGATACCAAATCCTCGATCGACGCCTACAAGACGGGTGGTTCGAAGCAGGAACTCGCCGTGTACGCCGTCATCGACCATGACCGTCAGGGGAGGAACATCCTATGCGGCGACGCTGTATGGAATTATGGAGATGATATGTGCGGCACCTTCAATCCGGATTCCTTGAACAGCGCACGATCGGTCAATATCATGGATGCCATTGGGGAGCGCGGTACCAGACTCTATATGCAGAATTGCAGAACGTCCGGAGGGGCCAAATACTGCAGTGGTCCGGCTTCTTTCGTCGGCTGGGATGGGCACCCGCTCCTGTGGAGCGGGCGTCAGGCGAACTGGGGGTTGGTGACCGATTTCGGGTTCCCCGCGGGCAATAACAATCCGGCCGTGCCGGAAGGGGTGGCACCGGCCAAATCGTTCTTCGTGTATTGGTATAACGTGGGAGGACCAGGGTCCTCCAAGAACCCTGGGTGCACGGAGAACACCTCCTTTAAGTATCAATGGGTGGGGTTGAAGAACAACACATGGGTGCCGGTCAAGGCGCTCACGCCCAAAGCGGTGGAAGTCCAAGGGCAGCCGGCGGGCTACAGCTCACCCGGGTCCGCCTCCGGCTCCGAGCAAGGGGCCGCATATAATGACAAACCCAGGGCAGCCGGTTCGTCGCGGGCCAAGACCAACAACCTGTTCGCCGTCAATGATGCCGGTGAGCCCATGCCGGCGCAGCGCCCGGACGGGTCCATCGACTTCAAACTCGCCAAGTCCATGCAGGGGTTGGATGGATACTTCAAGTTACTCACTTGGCCCATAACCAAGGATGCGAACGGCCAGATCTGCAAGACCACCACACAGGTGGAGAAGGACACCTACAATCCCGAGGCCGGCATCGAGAACCTGGATGCCAAGGAAGTTGAGCACCGGATGCAGACGGCCTGGACCATCGATACTGCCTTCTACCGGTACAGTGTCAACCCCCCACAGGCGCCTACCATCAATTCCATCGATGGAACCGGTCTGGGGTCCGGAGGAGCCGTCTGGGCCGATAGTCTCACTCCGACCATATCCGGCACCTGTCAGCCGGCCGTCGACCCCCAAACGCCGAACAGGGTGACCCTGTTCGGCGAGAATCCAGCGAAACCCATCAGCGCGAACAATCCAGACGAATCGGACAATCGCGGGTTCGCCATAGGCACCGTCGCTTGCGTTCCCAACGACGCCAGGAATCCAGACAAGGGCGGCACCTGGAGTATCCGCGATGACAATACGGCCTATCCAAGCAAGGGCGTCAACACCAACATGGGCCGTCGGCGGTATCATGCCTGGATAACCGAGCACTCGACCGGCTACAACCTCACCTCCGGCTTTTCCAACCTGGCAACAGCACGATTCGCCGCTCAGAACGAGGCGGCTCCGGTGGTGCAGGCCATAACGGTACCCCATACCCGCAAGGGCGTTCTGCCAGCGGGATCGGCGGTGAGGGTCGAGGGCACAGCCAGGCCGACCTATCTTGCGGGGAACGACACGAACCTGTCGGATTCGAGGCTGGAAGTCTTCATGGTCCAATCCTCATCCGGTGCCGAGACCTCCCTAGGAACCTCAGGCGAACATGATTTCAGCACGAGCACCCCTTCAGGGGGTTCATCCCCGGTAGGTCACATCGTCATTGAGCCCGTCACGGAAGGACATGTGTGGCACTGGAAAATCGACATCAATCCATTGGTGTTCCTAAATGCCTTTGACGGCAGCCCTGGCAGCGAGCAGTATACATTCGGTGCCCGTTTGGTCAATCCCGCAGGAAAGCCTTCGGACGATGCCCGCAAGGATCAGATGGTGGATATGACCCCGACCGATCCGGGGATCATCGGCGCCGACTGGCAAACGGTCAGTGGCAGGGCGGTGATGAAGGGAACCGAAACAGTCGACGCGAATGCCAAGGTGACCGTGACCTGGCCGTCCAACCCGGCCGGCAGGACCAGCGATACCGTCATGTCAGGAGCGGACGGTGCCTGGGCGGTACTGCTCCCCAGTGGGATCGAGCCTGGGGAGGTGAGCGTAACGGTTGTGGATTCGAATGGCAATCAATCTGAACCGTATAAACAGTACCTGGATGTTGCGCCTCCATTGGATGGCCTCCCTCTCGCGGGTGCTCCAAAACATATGACGCTGCTTCTGGTGTTCTCCCTTGTTCTGCTCGTCGCCTTGACCTGTGCATGGCTGCGGCGCAGGCGCGAATTCACTCCGCCTGCATCCTGAATCGGTGGGGGGTATCGGACCCTGGATGCGAGCGGGAACTGTCTGTTCAGGCAGGTTCGGATGCGGCATCAGCGTGTCCCTTTCCTTGACTGGTTGTCGTAGAGTGGTTGACATGGACGAAGGCAACAATGTGACGGTGAAAACCCAAGAGGGACGTCGGCTTTCCGGCAGAGCCTATGGCCCCCGTGACGGCGACCCGGTACTTTTCATAGCCGGGGCCGGCATGGGCAAGTCCATGCTCTTCGGTGAGGAGGTACTTCCGCAGCATGGCATCCGCGTCTTGACGATGGACAGACCCGGCATGGGCGCTTCGGACCCGGAACCGAACCGCACGATGACAGGAACTGCCGAGGATTACCGAATATTCACCCAAGCCTTGCTCGGCACGGGGGCCGCATCCGTCCCGGTGGTGGCGAATTCACAGGGCGGTATGTTCGGTCTCGCGCTGGCGGCACTAGGTTTCGCCGCAGCATTGGTGCTGGTCTCTCCCGCTGATGAAGTGCAATACCCGGCCGTTCATGACAAGCTGTCTCCGCAGGCCACGCAGCTTTCCGACCTGGCCGTATCATCTCCCGACTCCGCACGAAAGATACTTCAGGATTTCTCCGCGAAGTCCATGGAGGATATGGTAATCGGCGGTTCCACGGCGAAGGATGCCGAATTGTACACCAGCGAACCATTCCTGACCCGGTACCGTCGGGCACTATCCGAAGGGTTTGCACACGAGGGTGTCGGCTATGTGCAGGACACCATGCTGGCCATGAGGCCTTGGAACATCGATATGACCCAGGTGCGATGCCCTGTGAGCATCCTGTTCGGTGAAGACGACAAGGTGCACTCGCCCGACCATGGCTTGGTGCTGCAGAGCAGAATCGAGACCGCCACGCGCAGACTTTTCCCCGGCGAGGGTGGCTCGCTCCTTTGGACAAGGGCCGGGGATGTCCTGGATATCGTGCATGCGCTAGCGGAATGATAGTGAAGCTTCAGCAGGCGATCAGGTATCGCCCGGCTGTGCTGTTGACGGTAGCGGGACGAATGCGGAAGCGACGGGTTGAGGTTTATGAAAGTGGCAGGAGGCACGTCATGGTGCTGAGGAACCAGAGATGGGGACCCCGTTGCCTTGCCTGAAGTCAGGTTTCAGGATTGGCATGCCGTTCTGCACGTTTGGGTCTCAATAAGAGTGGTTTGCTCTCTGAAAGACCGATTTGAGAGGACCGGCAGCGAATACCCCGCCATGTGTCCAAGCATGGCAAGGCGGGATTCCGTATGATCTGGAAAGCGTCTGTAATTGAGACCAGGAACAAGCATTGAGACGGCTGCTTGGGGTCCTCCGGCACTATGCCATGTTTCAGCAGTTATGTTGGGGATATTGTCTGCCGCCCTCTTTCACGACTGTTTCATCAGATGCTGCTTGGATCCACGTTGCCTCCTCAGCACCACTGCCTGTATGCACCTTTTCAAACTTCTGATGCTCTTCGATGCCGTCGCAGGTTACCTGGAAAATCCCTATTTTCGTCTTGCTTGCATGTACCCGATATGGCAAGATACCGCATGAATAGATGCTGATATATGCCTCTATGAAGCTGCTCATAAGAAGCCGTATTGGAAGCATGGGACCGCCGACCCACATGTTCTTATGTCTGAGTCGTCAGGTTGCCCCGGATGCTAGGAGGGGTTCATCGGCCTGTATTTATTCGGTTTTGTGATCGTGGCGGCCGGCAAGGAAACCGGCAGGCAGGGCGGTTGAGATTCCCTTCCGCATGAATAGGGGGTAAAGCACCGCCCCCGGTGCTCTGCTTCATCGAGAAGGGAGCAAAGGGGGCGGGCCGGTGACTGATGGGTCAGCGGTACTGCATGCCGCCATCGACGATCAGGGTCTGCCCGGTCACGTAGTTGGCCTTGTCGCTGGCCAGGAACGAGACGGCGCCGGCCACATCCGCAGGGGTCTCCAAACGGCCTAGGTCGATGCTGTCCTTCATGTCCTGAAGGTTCTGTCCCTTGGGTTTGCCGTTGAGCTTGCCCATCTCCTCATCGATGTAGCCCCACATGGGGGTGTCCACCACGCCGGGGGCGTAGGCGTTCACGGTGATTCCCCTGGGCGAGAGCTCCTGGGCTGCCGTCTGGGTGAGGCCCCTGATGGCGAACTTCGTAGCCGAGTAGGCGGCCAGGATCGGGAAGCCTTCGAAACCTGCGATTGACGATGCGGAGATAATGTGGCCGTGCTCCTTGCCCAGCTCCTGGAACTTGGCCGCGGCGGCCTGGATGCCGTAGACCACGCTGAAGATGTTGACCTTCGAAATCTGCTCCAGCTGGTCGGGGGTGATGTCGGTGAAGGGGACTATCTGGCAGATGCCCGCGTTGTTGACAATCACATCGAAGGAACCCAACCTGGATGCGGCCTCATCGACCAGGTCGAACACCTGGTCCCTGTCTGACACATCGGTAGGGTGGAAGAAGGACCGACGGCCGATCTTCTCCACTTCGGCCACGGTCTGTTCGGCCGATTCCCTCTGGCCCTCAAGATCGGCCACGACGATGTCGAAGCCGTCCTGGGCCAGCTGGAGGGCTATGCCCCTCCCGATTCCCCTGGCCGAACCGGTGACGACAGCTACCTTGTTATCGCTCATCTGTCTTTTCCTAACCTCGTTGGTTCCTATCTATAGGGCCGGTCGCAACTTCGGGCCAGGCCACCGTTGCCAGTCTATACGGCGGAGGTGGAGAAGCGGGGGACGGGGAGGAGCGGGCTGTGGTGTGGAGCCTTGTCGTTCCTTGCGGAAACCGGCGGCCAGTCCCAGCGCACCCGTCTTCAGGGCCAGGATCCCTGATCCCACCGGACCAGGAAGGTTCTTCCGGCCATTGAACAGGTTGATTTTCGCCTGTTCGATGTGGCCAGCATCGGCCTTGTCCCCCGACTTGTCGGGGGACATCCACCAAGTGGAAGCATAACCGTTCGTTGAAAGTTGTCAGGCTGTTAATAGAGTTCAGATCGTTCAGCTTCTGATCCTGTGTGATGGTCCTGGCCATCCAGTCACCTGCGTCGGTGGCCATCGTGTCCGCCCATTCGCGGGATGGCCTTCTTCGTCTGTCCTCGTCTTGCTCTTCATCGTGCGCCATGCTCTTGCAGTTGTGCGCCCCTGCCGCTTCTTCGCTTTGCCCCTGTCTAGTACAGGCCGGAGGCCATATCACACCTTCTGGCCTGAAATGAGCTTTTCTGCACGGGGGTTGACGGCGAAGCTCCTGTCGATGGTGTTGGAATCTCCGGCCCCGTGGATGATTTTCTCCAGACCCTTGACCTCGATGGTGTTGATGGTCTTGCCGGTGTCAAGATCCTGGCGGGTGATCGTCACCCGGTCGGGTTCATTGATGTGGTGATACCAGACGTCCACGGTTTTGTCGGAGAAAGAGGCCCAGAAACATGATCTGGACCAATTGTCCTTTTGGCAATGGGTTCTGTTCAGTCTGACGGTCTTTCCTGAGTTGACGTCAGTCCTCAAAAGGCCGCCGTCCCCATACCACCAGTAGAATTGGTCGCCGTGCAGTGAGTGGGAATCATAATATGAGTATCCTATCTGGCTTTCATGGAACTGCACCGGTCTGGCCTCCTCGTCGACGAGGGGCAGGACACGACGATTTCCTGTTTTTGCATCCCACTGTTCTATGGTTGCATAGGAAAAGTTCTCGCCTTCGGTATCTTCGGCAGTGAGGAAGCGGCGGAGATCATAATCCAG
>NZ_CALYOY010000054.1 GCF_945269915.1 uncultured Bifidobacterium sp.
ACCCCCACACAGAAACCCACCAGGCCCGCCAAACCCGTACAGAAACCCACCAAGCCGACCGACCCCACACAAAAGCCAATCGACCATACACAGCAGCCGACCGGCCCGGCCGATAACCCGAATCCGTCCGGCGTCCTGTCCAGCACGGGCAGCGACACCGCCCCCATCCTGGCCGCGGGAATCCTGACCCTGGCCGCGGGAATCCTGACCCTGGTGAGCATTCGCACCGGACGAAGGATCGCACACGGCTCCTCCACCAAGTAGAAGAACGGTAACCGACCCGCCACACACGAGGAGGGCCGGTTATCGGGAAACACGCAGCGCCGTCTCCCGGTAACCGGCCCTCCTCCATACAAACAGACATCGGTTATACGCCCGGCCCCACAAAACCCGACACCGCTCAGCGGTCCCGGGTCTCCTCCCCGACGGGAAGCCGACGCGGAATCATCAGTGTCGCAGAAGCGAGCAGAGACACGACATCCCGCATTCAGCAGGACTAATTGCCACCGTTTCCTCGCGAATCATGGGTTATGGGCTCAAGCCCCACGAGAGATCACCGGACCGTGCAGGAAACCCTGAGCTTGATACCGGCATGAACGCTACGCTTGATTGCCGTCTCCGACGTAGAGGTTCACGCATCGACATAGAGCCTATCGGAGGTGCGTACCGATGACATCAGGCGGTACCATGCCTTTCGCAGGGGCCGTCGCGACGGCTTCGCACTGAGACCCCATCAGCACAGATCGATACATTTCCAGATCCCCCGCGCATATCAGCTTCGGTACCATCGTGAGCTACTCACGAATCGCAAGAACCCTGTCCCGACTCCTCAAGACCGATGCCGCCCATCGTCTCTTCCCTATGGCAACTGACCTCGGCAAGCCGAAGTCACCTTTAGGTGCGGTCTTCGCCAATGGCGGTGACAGGCGATTGCCCCCCCCCCCCGATCAACCGTCATGGTGCGCATTCCCATGAAGAGCCTGAAAAAGCCGTGGTAGAACGTATGGATCGTCGCGCCTCCCACCGTTCTGATAGCTGCAATCTGCACCAGTACGCGTTTGGAGCATACCGGTAACTCTCCGACTGACCGACACGTGCACTTCATCGAACTCTGGAGGCGTGTCCTGGCCCGCTAACCTCACAGGATAAACCAGGACATGTCTCCGATACGGAATCGGCGAGGCTTTTCAGGAGATGGGCCTGGATGCGGAATCGGTGTCAAGCTCGTCTCCATTATTGTTGATGGCAGCTGTTTCGCCCTTACCTGCCCCCCTTGTTGGTCGGCGTCCTGTATGGCGAATTCAGTATGGGTACGTTCCGCAGACGCAGCTGCATCGGCGGTGAATCCACACCTCGCCCATCGACGTTCTCCTTGAACAGGCCGGATATGTCGACCAGGGTTGCGCAGCCCGGTTTATTTGACCGCGAGTAGGCGGCGCTTACCGTACCCTTCAGTTTGCTGTTCGTCCCCACGGGTATCCTTGATGAGCGCTGTTGGTGTTCCATATGCGGTCCGGTCATTATGGACAGGCGCTTCATACCCTATTGAGTCCCCGATGCCCCCCTCCCCGCGAAAACCGGCACCGATAACAATCACAGCCGGAGTGCCCTCCCTTCGGACAAATCGTCCTCGACACCTGCGAGGCTGATACATCGCCCACAGGGTCAGCTACCTTCACCAATCTGCGATCGGGAAAGCACCGGGCTTCCGGCGTCAGTGATCGACGCAATCGATTTGTCGCGGGTCTGCAAGCGCATCAGCTGCCTTTGGCCTGTATTGTCAAACACCCGTGAGTGCAGTTCCCCACGCCACTTGCCAGGCACCTTCGCTCATGGTGAGGTGGCTTAATGCTCCCCGCTCCACATGCTCGGTACCTCCCTGAGGCGGTGCAGCGGAAATCGGCATTCACGCATATCCGTGGTTGTATTCAATTGTCCACAAGAGGGGCAGGAACCGGAATACTAGAGCTGGCGGTTCTTGCTGCGGTAATCATCGGGGGTCGCACCCAGATATTTGTTGAACAGCCGAAAGAGCGATGTCACATTGCGGTAGCCGATCGCCTCGCTGATTTCCTGGTTCGAACAGTCGGTGCTGTTCATCATTTTCTGCGCCTCGATCAGTCTGCGGCGATCCAACAGCTCCTGGAAACCTTCCCCTGTGGCCTTTTTCAGTTTGTTGCTCAGGTAGTTGGGGTTGTAACCGAACCGGTCGGCGACGGATACCAGACTCACCGTGGCATAGTGCCGGTTGATGTATGAGATGATCGGAGCCACCTGCTCGGCCTGGATGTTGCCGAAATCGATGACGCTTTTGGAAATCAATGCCTTCAATTCAATGACCAGTGCGGAAAGCACCAGCTCCATGGCCCGGTTCCGGCCAACGGTCGGCCGGCCAGCCAACCCTTGCTCGATGAGCACCTCGATCAGGTTGGTGGGCACGGCGTGCCCTTGCAGGTCGAAGACGATGAGGTTGTCATGCAGGGTCGAGGCGTTGCCCACGTTGGCGATGAGCTGGGAGATCACATTGAGCGACTCCGGGACCATGGTGAACATGGAGGTGATGTCCGCATGCTCCTGAACAAGGATGTTCACCAGGATATCGTCCTCATCGGTATACGAGATTCGGTGGGGTACGGCCTTGTCCAGCATGACCAGGCTGCCCTGATGCAGCTCGACAAGCTCATTGTTGATGTATTGCGTGCACCTCCCGGAATACATGTAGTTCATTTCGATGAAACTGTGAGTGTGCTCGGGCACATAGGAGAAGCGGTTGCTCTTGGTGACGGCTATGCTGCCATCCTTGAAGAAAATCCACTCGGGCATCTGGGGCACGGCACCATGGGAGAAATCCAGGTTCATGTAATTGAAGTTGCTGACCGTACTGAGCTGGCGACGTTCGACCTCATTGTGTTCATGAAGGATGCGATCAAGTCGTTGCGAGAACATGGAACCCTTCCAAGCCTGACGGGGACAAGGAACCTGGCCGGTATCCCCTACGTTCGTACACTGCAACCCCCACCATTCATGCACACAATCTGTGAATTTGCAAATAAAGTGCGATTCCGTGCCTCTTGTAACCCCATCCATACCTCGTTACGATAAATCTACGTTGCGGTACACGGTTTCTCAATCAACGAGGACAGGGAACATGGAACAGACATCGGAATTCACCAGGTATCGGCCTCTGGCCATTGCAGCGGGAATTGGATCTATTCTCGGATCCGGGATCATTGTGGGACTCTCGGCCACGATTACCGTTTGGCAGCAGGGGCTGGGGTTGACCAATGGCCAGGTAGGCATCATCTCCGGTGCCTTAACATTCGCCATTGCCGCCGGATCGCTCCTCTCCGGCCAAATCACTAAACATGCAGGCCTGATCCGTTCATTCAACTGGCTCAACTTCCTCTACGCCATCGGCGCCCTGGTCTGTGTTTTCTCCGGCAACTACGCCATGCTGCTGGCTGGCGTCATCATCGCAGGCCTTGCGTCGGGTGCCGATCTGCCGATCAGTCTGACCGTGATCTCGCATGATTCCCCCAACGAGAAGACCTCGGCCCAGCTGGTCTCTTCCACACAGATTTTCTGGCAGGTGGGCGTACTCAGTTCTTATGTGGCCGCCTTCCTGGTCTCCAAGGTCAGCGGAGCCACCGGGGCCCGGATCGTCTTCGCCCTGCTGGCCATCGTGGCTGTAATCACCTGGCTGTGGCGCCTCTCATCCGCCAGGTTCCGGATTTTCCATGAAGAGGCCGATCAGCGCATCGCCGAGGAACGGAGGGAAGAGGCCGCAAGCGGGCATACCGTGGTCGGCGAAGGCGACAGGGTCAACATCCGCAGTGTCTTCTTCAGCAAGGGAAGCTCAAGGTATGTTCTCTTCTTCACCTGCATCATGGTCTTCTATCTGGCATGGAACCTCCTGGCCAACACCTTCGGCCAGTTCCAGACCTTCACCCTGGTCCAGGCCCACGCCAGCCAGACCTTCGCCACGGGTGCCGGCATCGTCCTCAACCTGCTCGGCCTGGTGACCACATCCATCTTCGCCTCCCTCTCCGGAGGAAAGTGGCGCAACATCGTCTTCGTCATCGCACAGATCATCCAGATCGCCGCCATGCTTGGCCTGGCCCTGAGCAGCTCCTCGCTCTGGCCCATCGTCATCGCCATCGGCTTCTACAACATCGGCAATAACCTCGCCGGCGAGGCCATGTACAAGGTCTGGACCCAGGAGTCCTTCCCGGTGGAGGTCCGTGCCTCGGTCCAGGGCTTCATCAACGGTTTCTCCCGTTTCTGCTGCGGTCTCTTCGCCCTGATCACCCCGGCCCTGGTCGTCCCCTCGGCCATCCGCGGAACCATGTTCGGGTTTGCGGCCCTCCTGACCGTCGGCCTGATCGGCGGTCTGGTCATGATTGCCATGCAGAAGAAGTACGGCGTCCGCGAGGCGGAAGTCTGACGGGACGATGCCATGCAGGGGTGTGAGGGCGGCCGCTTCGGCCACCTCCCTACGCCCCTGCATTTTTGAAAGGTAAGACAATGGGATTCACGTTCCAGATCAACAACGACGTCACATTCAATCATGACGAGCGTCTGCTCGCCAAGGCCGAGGCACTGCGCCCCAAGCTCCGTACCGGCACCATGGAACCGGTGGGCGAAGGCACCTTGACCGCCGACTCCGAATCATTGGGCGGGGTGACCGTGACAACGGACGCCTCCACAGCCAGACAATCCAAGCCCATGAAGCGAGGGGATTCGCTGATCCTGGACTTCGGCGACCATATGGTCGGACACTTCTCCATCCATATCGAGTCGGTCGGCTCCCCCATGGACGCACCTTTGACCCTGCGTCTCAAGTTCGCCGAGCTCCCCGTTGAGCTCTCCCAGGAAAGCTCAACCTACGACGGCTGGCTGAGCAAGTCCTGGATTCAGGAGGAGACCATCCACCTGGATTCCCTTCCCGTCGACCTAGAGATGCCCAGACGATACAGCTTCCGTTATGCGGAGATCAAGGTGATCGACACCTCCCCCAAGTGGCAGGCCGTTTTCAGCGATGCCAGGGTACAGACCGTGAGCGCCGTCGAATCCCTGCCCCAGGAGCCCGTGAGCGATGACCCGGAAATCCAGAGGATCTATCAGGTCGGCTGCAAGACGCTCCGGGACTGCATGCAGGAGGTCTTCGAGGACGGCCCCAAGCGCGATCGCAGGCTGTGGACCGGCGACCTGCGCCTCCAGGCCCTGGCAGACTATGCCACCTTCAACGACACCACCCTGATCAAGCGGTGCCTCTACCTCTTCGCCGGCATGAGCACCACGGATGGACGCATCTCGGCCAACGTCTTCGTTGATCCCGACACCCCCGATGACACCTTCCTCTTCGACTATGGCCTCTTCTTCATCTCCACCCTGAGCGACCTCATGAACCATGAACAAGACATGGAGGTGCTCCACGATCTGTACCCGATCGCCAAAAAGCAGATGGATGTGGATCTGGATCTGGTAGGCGATGACGGCGAGCTCAGGCTCGGGGATACCCCGGTCTTCGTGGACTGGTCCAACGATTTCGACAAGGCCACGGCCATCCACGGGGTCCTGGTCTATGCACTCCGTCAGTTCATCGACCTGACCGTCAAAGCCGGCGAGGACGCACGGCCCTACGAAGCCAAGTTGTCCGCCCTGATCCAGTACGCCAAGGACCACCTCTTCGACAAGGAGAGGGGACTATTCACCTCCGGCCCCGACCACGAATTCAACATCGCCAGTCAGACATGGATGGTCCTGGCCCGGGTCCTCGACGACCAGGGCAACCACGATCTCATGTCCACCACGGTGCACGAGCTCTTCCCCGTCACGGGCATCGCCACACCCTACATGTACCACCACGTTGTCGAGGCACTCTTCGTGGCAGGCCTCAAGGAGGAGGCCATCAAGCTCCTGAAGTCCTATTGGGGCAGGATGATCGCCCTGGGCGCCGACACCTACTGGGAGGCCTTCGACCCCGACCAGCCGGAGTACTCCCCCTATGGCAGCACCCTCATCAACAGCTACTGCCACGCCTGGAGCTGCACCCCCGTCTACCTGATCAAGAAGTACCTGCCCATGGGCAGGTAGGTTGTTGCCTTAGGCGTTCGGGGACC
>NZ_CALYOY010000055.1 GCF_945269915.1 uncultured Bifidobacterium sp.
CCATGACGGCCAGCCGGCTGGTGAGCAGGGCGGCAAGGATCGGGGCCAGCAGGCCAACGAGCTCGTAGACATCGCCTTGCGCCAAGGTCACGGTGCGTGTCGCCGGATTGCCGCCTGCCCGTTTCATGACGGCAAATCCTGACCACAAGGAAACCAAGGTAATCATGCCTATGATCATCCACCAGAAGGATGAGCCCTTCAGCTTGCGCATCTCCATGAAGATGAGCATCAACGGGCCGCTGAAGCGTATGGCTCCGGCACCCCCATGCTTCCCGGGCTCCACGGATTTCAGGATGTTTGCAGTGATGGCGCTCATCGTGAAGCCCCCTGCTGGAGGCCGGCCTGCGGTACATGGGCCCGGGGGCTTTCCACCAGTTCCAGGAAGGCCTCCTCTAGGCTCTTGCGTTCGGAAGCCACACGATAGACCTCCAGTCCCCGGGAGACCAGCTGGGCGACTAAACCCCCGACTTGCCGGTCATCGAATTCCCGGATCCGCAAGGCCCCGCTTTCCTGAATGTACCCATAGTCGATGCCGTCGTGCTCAAGCACGCCTGCCGCCAGTTGAGGGTCGGAAACGCGCAGGTCTATATGCCCCTCCTCGCGCAGATTTTCCAAGGAGCCCTGGTAGAGCAGTCGTCCGGCCCCGATGATGCCGACCACCGGCGCCATCTTCTCGATTTCGGAGAGAATGTGGCTGCTGATAACGACCGTAACACCTTCGCTAGCTGCAAGATCCATGATCATCTGACGCACCTCGACTACCGCCCCGGCATCCAAACCGTTGGTCGGCTCGTCCAAAAGCAGCAGCTCAGGATGGGATATGAGCGCCATGGCGATGCCCAGACGCTGCTTCATGCCAAGGGAGTAGTCCCTGGCCCTCTTGTCCTCATGTCCTCCCAGCCCCACCTTAGCCAACACAGCTGAAGCCGAGTTGGAAGGCAGACCCAAGTAATCAGCCACCATTCGGCAGTTGTCCAGACCAGACAAGCCCGGGTAGAAACTGGGGCCTTCGATCATGGATCCCACACGTCCCGGTTGGATTCGACTCTTGGAGCCCACCTCCTGGCCCAGCATCCACATCCTTCCAGAGCTGGGGGCCGTCAACCCAAGCAGTAGTTTCATGGTCGTGGACTTGCCTGCGCCATTCGGCCCCAGCAGACCGTAGACGCCTTCCGAGGGAACCTGCAGATTCACCCCATTCACGGCAGTGAACTGTCCATAGGATTTCACCAGATTTTCGGTCGATACAGCCAGCTGTCGCCGAGCGTTTCGATACCTGCGCATGATTTCGCCTTCCTATCCAACGTATGACTCCATGGAAACCGACAAAGAAAAAGCCTGCAACAGGACAGGTGAAAATGTCCCCCTGAGGGGACATCGAGCCAAGAGTCCCGAATACCGGAAGGAACTGGAGCAGATTGACGGAATCGTGTTCCGGTGCGGGTGTCGGCAAAACATCAGCCATGACCGTTGAGCGGCAGGGGGTCAATGAAGGTGGTTCCCGAGTTGGCACCTGTATACGGACTCGTGGAGCCCGATAACCACACCCCCTCCCCGATGGCGAACCGGCAGCGGGAACGGACACGACAGGTCGTTGCAGGAGCCCGTGTCGGAGGCGAGGAGATCCGGATCCGGTTCTCGCCTCCGCCATTCATCAAAGTAGGGGTGGGGGCATGGTGGGCATCATCCCCGCTGATCCATGGTGATGTCCGCATGCTCACAGCCAATCAATCGAGGATCCGAACAGCGCGCCGCCGAGGTGGAACGACCGTCGATGTCGGTCCGGAAAACACCTTGCCATAGCCCATCGTGGTCGTCAACGTTCAGCGCCTCCGGCTGCATGTGGGCCGACGTACGGAACCCGAATATGCAATTCGGTGTCCATGCCCCCATTTCCGAGCGCCCCTCGCGCTGGTATTTCCAAGCATGAACCCAGGAGGCTCCCCGACGGACACCGACACGAACGAGCCCCATTCGACCGACGGCGAACGACCCCACGATATTGGACCACCTCCGGAATGGCAAAAGCCGGCCCGCACGACGAACGATACGTGCAGTTGAACCTATTCGCGTTGACCGAATGATCGCGGCCGTAGGTAGATCAGGGACGACTCCTCAAACACCTCTCCGACGATCAACCGCCATTGCTTTCAATTCCGACTGATCATGGCTGGTCATACCCGCATTGAAAGCAAATGGACCGGACACCCATGTGGTCTTGGAACCCGTCTTTTCGAATACTCTATAGTGCGTGCATACCTATAAGCGTGCTCATACACATTGAGCACCTGGTCAAAGCCCCCATGGGCTGAATCAGGTATAGCCTCCATGAGCGGTCGGTCGGCGATGAGGAAAAATGAATTCATTTCTTTCACCCCCCCAAAAAAGCGGATGCCCCTCAAATGGGCCCACATCCTGTCAAGGGCCTCTGGTCACATTCATGCTGGCTCATGCTACGGTCATGAAATCGTAGGTGAACAACCTGGACGTGACGCACTGGGTATGGCGACGATTTGATATGCGGCATTCAGTCCTAAACCATGATGCTGTTCATAACACAAGAGAGATGACTGTTTTTACGTATGTCCGAGCTTCATCACCGCCGATGGCCTCTATATCCTGGGAGGTAAGCCATGCCCGACAGGAAGCCGATCAATCCGGTGATGTGAGGGACAATCTCCTCAACTGGAACGACCGGGCGGTTGTGCACGCCAATGGCGCATATGGCGATCGCGATGCATTCGCCGATGACCCCTCGGCCTCATCACCGGTCGTCTTGCGCGATCTTGCGGTTCTTGAACCCCATCTTCCCGAAAGCGGCATAACGGGTTTGCGGCTTCAGCATCTGCAATGTCACATCGGCGAGGACACCCTGACCTGGTGGCGATTGGGTGCGGGGAAGGTTTATGGCCTGGATTTCTCCCCCACCGCGCTTGAGTATGCCAGGAATCCGTCCGAACGAGCCGGGGCATCAATCACCTATGTGCAGGGGGGTGCCCGCTTCGCGGCACAGGCCATGCCTGATCAGGCGGGTCGGTCAATCTCATCGTCACCAGTGCCTGAACCATCACCTGGCTTCCCGATCTGAACGACTGGGCCCGCTCAATCGCCACACTCCTGGCAGATGGCGGCATCTTCATGATCCGCGACAACCATCCGCTGCTGTTCGCCTTGGACAATGAGGGCATGACGATAATCCAGAACTACTTCGGCGGAACGGAAACAACCCATGAAACCGATCAGACCTACGCATCCGCGGTGGAGGCCCAACAGCATCAGGCCAGGACCCGGATTGAGCACACCACCAATCACAACTGGGCCCATGACTTCCAGGAGATGACCGGCGCACTGCTGGACGCCGGGCTGGCCATAGAGGCGATTGGCGAACATGCTGTGACCGACTGAAAGCCCTGCCCATGCTGGAGTACAATTCCGACCTCGCTGGATGGACCATGCCCCGGGACCGACCGCAGATTCCGCTGTCTTTCTCGATCGTGGCGAGAAAGCCCTTGTGAACTTGTTCCGTTTACGTGTTCTCCGCACCTTGCGGGATGGCCGTAGCAGGTACATATCGGCACGCGCCACCGATCGGACAGCCACTTGGCCCCCTGCCCCGGTTGGCGATAACACAGTCTCCAAGGTCAGGCGGATCCCCTCCCATCCATCCGGCCCGGCATACGATTCCATGACCTGCAAACAGGACATGTCGACAGGTCGACCCATGAAGGACGGCCTGAGCACCCCGCCCCAAACGAGCCCGGCACATTCAGAACAGGAAGGTCGAAACCGATCATTATGCCCGCCTTGATCTTCTCCGACACCTGAGGGAGAAGACTCCCGACCGATCCTGTCGCATCGGTCTTTCGATGAAACAAACCGCTCCTATCGGAAACCCGGGCGCACAGAACGACCTCTCAGCCCTGAAACCCTACTTCAGAGCCTGCGGGGTGGCACCGGATTCCGGTTCCTTGCCATCATGACGCGTCTCCTGCCGCCTTCATGGACCGCAACCTGTCGCGCCCGCATTCTCCCTACGACCGTCAACCGTACAGGGGCCGATACATTCCCGCTTCTCATCAATGATGGCAAATCACTAGGCAGCCATGCGGCGATGTCGGGTTGAACGCGGAAAGGTGTTCATAACAATCAGCATCATTGCGTTTAGCAGGCTTGCCAACGCATTACACAAACCGGAATGGCATGGTGACCCCACGCGGATGACCCCTTCTCAGGTTTCATCCGCCATGGCATCATGGCCATTGAACCCGGAATCATCGCCAAGCTCGATCCACTCCGATTCAGTCTCCGGAACCTGACCATATCGCGATACCCCCTGTACACGACCAGAGTGGTCGACGGATCCTCCGGCCCGGCGTTCATCCCTTCAGATGAAACCGTGTTCGACAGGATACCGAACGGCTCGAATGGCTGTACGGTAATCATCCACACGCGCGTAGTTGCAGGAATCCATGTCAAGGCTGGGTGCTCCGTCATTATTACCGGCATCTCCATGGCACAGACGGAATGATGCAGCCCTTGGAGTATGCCATGATGCCAAGCCACCAGAAGCACCCCCTGCAGCGTGTCTGCCGCACAAGTACCGCAGGTTGCCTCTGTTCTCACTTTCGTCGTCGGTCGTCATCGCGATCAAGGACATGCCCTTATGGCCCGATCCATGCGTTGATGACCTGAGCGGGATGGAGACGTTCGGATCCGCAATGGGTGGTTCCTGCAACTCCCCCCCCCCCGCGGGAAGGCCACGGAATCCGATCGTCCCGACCAGAAGTCGGATCCGTTCGTTGGCTACATGATTGGCACGATGGGCAAAGGCTACGAAAACAGGTGGATAGTTCCCAAATGCTGTCGGCATTCATCGGATCGGCCAGAACGGAATGGGCCGGGTGGAGAAAGGATCTGTGACAGGGCCAACCATTCGCCCATAAGAATATCGCCGTACCTTCCTTCAACTCGGGGATGGAATCCGACCGACCGGGATTTGGCTTAGGGAGAGAGACCCCAACGCACCAGTCGTGCGTGGCGGGCGTGTGCTGCATTGTGGGCGGGTATGGTACGATATGAGAAATGGGTTCCGTGTCGTGTGCGTCCGTCCCCGTGGCGGGTAGCGCATGCAAGGGGTGCGGATCCCGGAGGGGCCGGATGATTCGTATCGATGTCCCTCCTGTATCTGCATGGAAGGGGAACACCGGTATGCTTCGTTTCACGGCGATGGG
>NZ_CALYOY010000056.1 GCF_945269915.1 uncultured Bifidobacterium sp.
CCGCCACCAACACACCCCACGGCGGGCCGCCTCCACCCCACACCACACCGCCACCGTTATACCCGCTTCCCCATCCAAGCCGACGGACAGACCAAGGGCCTTCGGACAATCGGACCCTTTTCAATGAGACGGGGCACAATAGAGGTATGAGTGATCTTGAGGGACTGAATCTGGAACCAGGTCGGCTGGTGGGCGGGTACACCCTGATCGAGCCCCTGGGCGGCGGTGCCATGGGGTCCGTCTGGCGTGCCCGGGATGACGGAGGTCAGGACTACGCCATGAAGATCCTGCGGGAGTCCCTGGCCGAGGACGACCAGGACCAGCCCGACAGTCCCGAGGCCCGTGACCGTGCCTCCGCCCGCGAGCGCCTGCGCCGGGAGGCCCTGGCCCTGAAGCGCATCGACCACCCCGGGGTCTGCCAGATAGTCGACATGGAACTTGACGACGCCCTGGCCTTCATCGTGACCGAACTGATCGAGGGACGGAACCTCCGTGACGACGTGGCGGTCAATGGACGCTACACGGGCGATGACCTGGAACGACTGACCAGCAAGTTGATCGATGCCGTCCGGGCCGTTCACGGTGCGGGCATCGTCCACCGCGACATCAAGCCCACCAATGTGATGATTTCAGCCTCCGGACCGGTCCTGGTGGACTTCGGCATCGCCATGGGGCAGGGGGAGAGCCATGTGACCCGGACCGGTCTGGTCATGGGAACCCCCGGCTTCATCGCCCCCGAAATCATCGACGGGGCGGACTCCGATCAGGAAACGGACTGGTGGAGCACGGCGGCGGTCCTGGCCTTTGCGGCCACCGGCAGGCCAGTATTCGGCAGCAAGCCCATGATGGCCGTCCTGGAGCGTGAGGCCTCGGGCAACGCCGACCTGTCGGGCCTGCCCCTCGACACCATGAAAGCCTTCAGGTCCGCCCTTTCACCCAACCGGGACTCCCGATGCAGCCCGGAAGACCTCCTGGGTGCCATCACCAGGGACGCCTTGGGCCCCGAACCGGGTGCCGGAACCGGAGCAGGTACCGACCCCGACGACCAGCCCGATCGACATCGGACGGAAGAGGGCCAACCCGACCCGGGCCGGAGCAGCCGGAAGGAGGGGATGCGCCCTTTTGGCGCAGGCTCTTCAAGTGATGGCCTGGATCAGGGGGTTCCGACCCGGGTCGTGGAACCGGCCAGGCAGGTGGCCGAGCCTGAAACCCTGCCCCTGATCCCGGTCGGGGGCACGGCCGGGCCTGCCGCCCAGGGTAATCCCCGTGTGGCCTGGTCGACCAGAGGGGGAGGGGCAACCGGCCAGGATGCCCCGGACGGGAGCGACCCGGAGGAAACCACCAGGCTTGATGGCGCCGAAGTGCCCGCGACCAGGGCCTTCCCCCAGGAAACCTGGGATGAACGCCAGCCCCAGTCCGATGCGGAGGATGACCAGGCCACCAGCTACCAGGGCCCGCCCCTGCCGGTCGCCAGCCCCCTCCCCCCTGGGGACACCGATCATTGGCTGGGCGATGAGCCCCGGGGCCAGGACACCCCGGCCCTGATCCGCCAGACCCGATACCTCCATGCCGGCACCGCGACCCTGATTATGATTGGCTTCATTCCGGCCCTGCTGGCGGTCCTGGCTCCGGTTTCGGCACTGGCCCTGGCCTGGATTCTGATGTGGTTCCTCGGTACGGCAGGTCTGAGCCTGCAGGGGCAGATCAACCGCGAACTCAAACGTGGGGGCCAGCGCAAGGGGCATGACAATGCCCTGAACGTGGCCGCCCTGCCGTGGCACCTGCTCAAGGCCCTCCTGCTCAGTCTGCCACGAATCTTCGGCATGGCTCTGGTGGTCCTGGTGATCGGGGCCCTGGCCACCTGGCTGGGCGGCCAATCAACGGTATCCGGGTATGTGAACCCGGGCGGCCGCCTCCTGCGTTTCCCCCTCCCGGCCGGGGCCCCCCTCTCCCTGGCGGGGTTGACCCTGGGCCTGGCGACCCTGGTGGGTTGGCTCCTGGCCATGCTGACAGGGGAGACAGGGCGGGGATCGACCAAGGCAACCGGCTGGTCCCATACGGTCAGACTGGCCGCGGGCTGGCTCCCCCTGGGCGCTGTTGACCGCGCCACCCTCCCGGCCACCGATCCACAGGCCTGCCAGGGTCAGCCTGGGACCGGATCCGCCATCTCCAAGCCCATGGGCCACGGTCGGGCCTGGATCATGGTACTGGTCTGGTTGCTCGTCCTGGCTGTCATCATGATCCTGATCGCCCTGCACACCTCCTTGGACTGGTCACCCATACCGATTCTTTACCCATAGCCCGTCTATCACCTCATGGACTGCTACTAGACTGTGCTCAGTATCCAAGTGAAAGGACCCGTGACATGTCCAAGGGCAGCAAGGCCAAGGATGCCGAGTCGGGCCGTCAGGCCATCCAGACCAGACAGCGGCAGAACCGCAAGGCCAGGCTCCAGGCCGAGGAGGAGGCCCGCCAGCAGGAGGCGGCCAGGGAACGCAAACAGCAGACCCTGATCGGCATCATCGTCACCGTCGTGGTGGTGGCCCTGATCGCCGCGGGCGGATTCATCTATTGGAACAGTCACAGGCCGGTCAGGAAGGAGAACACCTACGAGGCCGTCCAGAAGGTCAAGGTGAAGCCCTCGGTCGCCAATGACAAGGGAGGCATCCTGGTCAGCGGGGCGGGCGTGGGCAAATCGGTCGAAAAGGCCCCCACCATGGAGATCTACATGGACTTCATGTGCCCGGGATGCGGTGCCCTGCACCGGGGATTGGACTCCACCCTGACCCCCATGGTCAAGGCGGGGCAGATCAACCTGGTCCTGTACCCGATGTCCTTCATGGACCGCCTCACCACCGACCAGTACTCCGCCCGTGCGGGCTCTGCCGCCGTCTACATAGCCCAGAACGACCCTGACCACTTCCTCCCCTTCGTGGCCAGCCTTTATGAGAAGGACTTCCAACCCGACGAGGAGAACTACAAGCCGGTCAGCGACCAGCGGATTCGCCAGCAGGCCATCAAGGCCGGCATCAGCCCCGCCATGGCCGATCGCGCCCTCAAGGGTCAGTACAAGGCCTGGCTGAGTGCGCTGAACGAGTACACCCCCACCCGCAAGGAACTCTGGCACACCTCGGGGCAGAACAAGGGGCAGATGTCCACACCGACCGTTCGCATCAACGGAACCTTCTGGGACCTGGACAAGCTCTCCACGGCCAGGCTGGACTATAAGGCCGGGCTGCTCAAGGCCATCGGCCTCGACCCCGACCAGGTGGGCCGACAGGGAACCATGCCCTCGATCGGAGCCAAGGGCAGCCCCCTGGCCCTGTAAGGGATCACCAGGCGATACCTATTGGCTGTGCCCCGCCAGAACCGGGCCCCACCCATGGCGGTTGCCTGTTCGCGCAGAGAGCACTCCAATCCGGTCACGGGTGGTGCTAGGATATCCATTTGTATTGCGGCTTGCGTCTGTTGAAGCAGGACCGCCTCCTTAGCTCAGCTGGTCAGAGCAGCCGCCTTGTAAGCGGCAGGTCGTCAGTTCGAATCTGACAGGAGGCTCATTCCGTGACAGAATTGCATTGGTTTCCCGGTCGGGTTTCCTTTTTCGACAAGTCACGGTAGAGTGATTTCGGATAACTACAGAGCTTCCCTCGAGTAAGTCATTTCGAAGGCCATGCCTTCGAAGATACGGACCGGAGTTTTTCCCCAACCATCTCCGCTCCGTATAGGGGACGGGACTATTCCCCTTCATTCCCGTCCTCTACTCGTAAGGTCCGCACCTTGAAACTGCGTGACCCGAGAAGGCCGGTCGACCATGATGTCGACCGGCCTTCTTGCTGTTCCAGGCGCCTTGAAATGTGTATGTTTACCTGACTCTGGTGCCCCTGTTCCCAAGATCGGACCCTCAACCGCTAAGATTCCATGCAGGATACACCTGGAGTCTGCAAATGTGAAAGGAGCCCTGATGGCCAGACGCTGGACACCACGACGGTTCATCGTACAGAGGCGGGTACGCGTGGCCCTGAGTGCCGTCCTGATCACCGTGGCCGTGATCGCCGCCTTCGGTCTCACGGCCCGCAAGAGCGTGGCCCTGAGCGTCAACGGGCAGACACGGACCGTCAACACCTACGCCTACAGCGTGGATGCCCTCCTCAGACAGGCCGGGGTCAAGGTCAAGACCCATGACCTGGTCGAATCGACCTCCGACGGGCAGCTGCACAACCACGACGTGGTCACCGTCCGCTCCGCCTACCAGACCACAATCAACATCCAGGGACGGCAGGTGCCCTTCTGGACCACGGCCACCAGCGTCGACCAGCTGCTGGGCTTCTTCGAGGCCAACCAGCGCAACGCCATGAAGGTCACCGTGGATGTGAAGAACGTATACAACCAGCTCACCGGAGGTCTGGTAATCAACCAGAAGGGTCCTGTGACGGTTGTCGCCGACGGGAAGAGCTCCGTGGCCCCCAATGGCAAGCTGCCGGCAGCATCCATCCTGGACTCCAAGGGGATAGTCCTGGGCAAGGAGGACCGGGTCTCGGTCGAGAAGGACCAGGAGGCCACGGTCCTCAGGGTCAAGCGGGTCACCCACGGGCAGACGACCCGGAGCATCCCCCTGCCCTTCGGGTCGCGAACGGTGATCGACCCGAACCTGGCCCCCGGGCAGACCGAGATTCGCCAGCAGGGCGTCAACGGGGAAAAGCAGGAAACGGTTCAGGTCACCTACGTGGATGGCCAGGCGGAATCCGAGAATGTGGTCAAGGAGGAGACCGTCAGCATCCCCATCGACCAGGTGGTGGCTGTCGGCCCCGAGAAGCAGGAGACCCAGTCGGACCGAGGCAAGCAGGCGGACGGATCCAAGGACAAGGCCAGTGACGAATCCAAGCAGGATTCCAACCAGTCCAAATCGGGCGACTCCGGCAACGGCGACAAACCCTCCAACCCGACAAC
>NZ_CALYOY010000057.1 GCF_945269915.1 uncultured Bifidobacterium sp.
CATATGAAAAGGTGGTGCCGCCCCTCACCAGAGGGACGGCACCACCTTGATTGCAAACATCAATGAGTCATCGACCGGTACGAATCACCGGTCAGGGCTCACTTCTGGCCCTGGGCGGCGACGGCGGCGGCACCGGCGGCGGCTGCCTCCGGGTCCAGGTACTCGCCACGGGGCTTGATGGGCTTGAAGTTCTCGTCCAGCTCGTAGAGCAGGGGGATGGCCGTCGGGATGTTGACCTTGGCGATCTCCTCCTCGGTCAGGTCGTCAAGCATCTTGACGATGGCACGCAGGGAGTTGCCGTGGGCGGCGATCAATACCGTCTTGCCGGTCTTGAGCTCGGGAATGATGTCGCTCTCCCAGTACGGGGTAACGCGCTTGACCACGTTGGCCAGGGCCTCGGCACGGGGTACCGGATCGCCCGCATAACGGGGATCATGGGTCTGGGAGTACTGGTCATCAGGGTCGATCTCTGGCGGCGGGGTGGCATAGGAACGGCGCCAGAGCATGAACTTCTCGTCGCCGTACTCTTCGCGGATCTCGCTCTTGTTCTTGCCTTGCAGGGCACCATAATGGCGCTCGTTCAGCCTCCAGTCACGCTTGACGGGGATCCAGAGACGGTCGGCCTCATCAAGGGCGATGTTGGCGGTGTTGATGGCACGACGCAGAAGGGAGGTGAAGACGATATCGGGCAGCACGCCCTTGTCCTTGAGGAGCTTGCCACCCTTCTTGGCTTCCTCCTCGCCCTGCTCGGTCAGCGGGACGTCCACCCAGCCGGTGAACTGATTGGTGTTATTCCATGCGCTCTGGCCATGCCGGAGCAATACTAGTTTGTACGTCATATACAGCAGTCTAAGACCTGAGAGGGACTCCCCGAACCCTACCCGACCAGATACGGTCATCCCCCTCCCTGAGGCTGGGAGGACGCCGATCCCGCAGAGGCCATCAGGAGGGGGCCAAGCCGACCACCACCCCTGTGGCACCTTGGGGCTAGACCAGTTCCAAGAGAAGACCGATCGTCCAGCAAAGGGCCGATACCAGGGTTCCCTGGCCGGCCAGGACAAAGGCCTTGGGCTGGTTCCCCTGGGCGAACCTTATACATATAAGCAGGAGGAAGGCGGCGATGGGGATGACGATGATGACGGCCGGGATGGCGACAGATCCGAAGGTCCAGAAGACCGTAACGAACCGTCCCAGGGAGATCAGAACACTGATTGCATAGACCAGGTAGATGGAGATGCGGGCGGCCTTGTCTCCCACCAGGACGGCGTAGGTATGCTTGCCCGACTTCCGGTCCGAGTCGATGTCGCGGTAGTTGTTGAGCATAAGCAGGCCAACGGAATTCAAGCCGCAGACGCAGGCGGCCAGAACTCCGGTCAGATCCACCGAACCGATGAGGAAGTACTCGGTGCCCAGGGTGGCCACCAGGCCGAAGAAGATGAAAACGCTGAGTTCACCCAGGCCGTGATATCCGTAAGGGTGCTGGCCGCCGACGTAGAACCAACCGGCGGCCAGGCAGCAGATGCCCACCAGGATCATCCACCAGTGTCCGGTGATGGCCATGACGGCCAGGCCCATGATGCAGGTAAGGCCAGCCGCGACCATGGTGGCCTGGAGGACCTTTCGAGGGGCCACACCTGCGGCCACCAGGCGCTGGGGTTTGCCGGAGACGGCCTCGGCCTCACCACGCTTCTCGTCGGTGCCGCGGATGCCGTCGGAGTAGTCGTTGGCGAAGTTGGCTGCTATCTGCATGGACAGGGCCAGGAGTACCAGAAGGAAGAAGACCGCAATGATCCTGCCCGGGGTGGCCTGGACCAGGTTGGGATCGGGCGGGGTGGCCGAACAGCCGCTGTTGCACTGGTCCTGGAGACGGGCCCGCACCACCAGGGCAGCGGCCGTTCCCACACAGACCGGAGCCACCGAGGCAGGGAGGGTTTTGGGCCGCATACCATTGATCCACAGTTTCGTATCCATCTCAACTCCCTCATGCCTTGACATTGACCACAACCCGGCCAGGATGGACCGCCGACACCACGGTCGGCTCAATCAGCCCAGGGGCTTGACCAATGGGAAGGTGATGGTCTCACGGATGGAGGCGCCGGTCAGGGCGATCAGAAGACGGTCGATGCCCATGCCCATGCCTCCGGCAGGCGGCATGCCCACGCCCAGGGCCTCCAGGAAGTCCTCGTCGATGTCCATGGCCTCCACGTCGCCCTGACTGGCCATCTTGGCCTGTTCCACGAACCGCTGCCGTTGGACAACCGGATCGTTCAACTCGGAGTACCCGGTCGCCAGCTCGAACCCGCGCACGTAGAGGTCCCACTTCTCCACGACGCCCTTCTTGGTCCGGTGGGCCTTGACCAGGGGCGAGGTCTCGACCGGGAAGTCCCGCACGAAGGTGGGCTCGTAGAGTTTGTCCTGCCAGAAGTGCTCCCAGAGGTGCTCCACCAGCTTGCCGTGGTTCTCTGCCGGTTCCTCCTCCAGGCCGAGCTTGTCGGCGATGGCCCGCAGGTGCTCCTTGCTGGTCTCCGGGGTGATTTCCTCACCCAGGGACTCGGACAGGGAGCCATACATGCTGATCCGCTTCCACTCCCCGCCGAAGTCGTACTTCTGCCCGTCCAGCAGGGTGACCTCCAGGGACCCGAAGGCATCCTGGGCGGCGTGCTGGATCAGCTCCTTGGTCAGGTCGCCGATGGTGTCATAGGTGCCGTAGGCCTGGTAGGCCTCCAGCATGGTGAACTCCGGGGCATGGGTCCCGTCGACACCCTCGTTGCGGAAGTCGCGGTTGATTTCGAAGACCCGCTCGATGCCCCCCACCAGGCAACGCTTCAGGAAGAGCTCGGGGGCGATGCGCAGGAAGAGATCGATGTCGAAGGCGTTCATATGGGTGGTGAAGGGGCGCGCCGCCGCTCCACCATGGACGGTCTGGAGCATGGGGGTCTCGACCTCCATGAAATCGTGGCTCTCGAAGGTGCGACGCAGGGAGGAGACGGCGGCCGAACGGTGGCGGACCATGGACCGTACCTTGTCATCGGCGATCATGGCCAGGTATGGTTTGCGAGTGCGCTGCTCCTCGGTCAGGTCCTTGTGGAGGGCGGGCAGGGGCTGCAGGGCCTTGGCGGCGATGTTCCATTCGGTGGCGAAGACGGAGAGTTCACCGGTCTTGGAGGCCACCACCCTGCCGCGCAGGTAAAGGTGGTCGCCCAGATCGACCAGCTGCTTGAACCGCTTGAGGGAGTCCGCCCCGATCTCCCGCTTGGAGACCATGCCCTGGATGCGAGTGCCATCGCCCGAAGCGAGCTGGACGAAGCACAGGCCGCCACCATTGCGCAGGAAGAGGACACGACCGGCGATACCAACCACGTCCTCGGTCTCCTGGCCGGGCTCAAGCTTGCCCTCATACCGGTCGCGCACCTGATTGATGGTCTCGGTCACATCCAGGTGGACCGGGTAGGGCTCGATGCCCTCCTTGAGCATCTGGGCCCGCTTGGCCACGCGAATCTGCACCTGTTCGGGATGCGCCAGGGGGCCGAACTCCTTATTGCTGGGATCGATGGCCTCCTCGGGGCTGGCTCCTGCATCGACCCGGGCCGTAATGGCATCATCCTGGTCCAGCAGCATCTGGGCCCGCTGGATGGTGTTCATGCCCTCGTCACCGGGTTCCTGACCTTGAAGATTCTCCGTGGTATCGCTAGTCTCACTCATAACTTACCAGTGTACGCAAAAGCCGATACACGACCCCTGCAACAGGGGCCCACCGCCACGCCGAATGGTCTTGTACCACCCCACCGTGTAAAATCAAAGACTTGTCACGGGGTATAGCGCAGCTTGGTAGCGCGCTTCGTTCGGGACGAAGAGGCCGGGGGTTCAAATCCCCCTACCCCGACGGACATAAGAGAGGGGGACGGGCATATCAGCCCTGTCCCCCTTTTCCTTTACTCGCGCGTATCAGCCATGCAACAACACGGCAAAATCCAATCACCTATTCATATCGACAAGGGTTGGAAAGGCTTGGTGGTTGCCGATCCTACTGACCTTGATGGCAGCCGCTTTATTGGCGAAATTCACCGCTTTCAGGAAATCACCGTGCTGAGCATAGGAAACAGCCAAGGCACCCGCGAATACATCACCGGCACAGACACTATCCAGCGCATGCACCTTGACCGAATCAATCTCATAGATTTCACTTTCGTGCAGGACCACACTCCCTTCAGCACCCAGCTTGACGATCACGGTATCAGGCCCCATTGCAGCAATGGCCTTGGCCGCTTCGACGGCCTCGACCTTGTTGGTGACATGGATGCCGGTGATACGTTCGGTCTCCTGCTGGTTGGGGGTCACGCAGTCGGCATAAGCGAGCGATTCCTTGAAGAAACCGTCGGCAGGAGCGGGATCCAGAATGATGTACATTCCCTGTTGTTTCCCTGCCTGCAATGCAGCCAATACCGATTCCCTGCTAGTTTCCAGCTGAAGCAATAAGACGGGAGCTTCAACTCCACCAGGGCCTGGGTAACCTCGGTCCCCTTGATGGTGTCGTTGGCTCCCAAGGTTCCGACCATGGTATTTTCAGAGGTCTGATCGACCTGGACGACGAAAGTCCCTGTCCCCTCATCTGGATTACGCATGACGAATCTGGTGTCCACATCCCATTCCTTGAGGTTGTCCAACATCTGTTTTCCGGCACCGTCCTCACCCACTGCACCAAGCATGGCGACCTTACCACCAAGTTTTGCAGCGGCGACCGCCTGATTCGACCCCTTGCCTCCCGGTAGCATGGTGATGCTCTTTGCCGTAGCGGTATCCCCGTGCTTGGGGTAGGTGGTGATGAGTGCTTTGACATCAAGATTGATGCTTCCCAGTACAACAAGATCGAATTGCAT
>NZ_CALYOY010000058.1 GCF_945269915.1 uncultured Bifidobacterium sp.
CTCCACGTGCCTGGGGCGAGGCCGGTTTCCCTGGTGAAGGCCGCGGTGAAGGAGCTCGGACGGTTATAGCCGACCTGCCTGCCCACCCAGGCGATATTCTCCTTGGTCGTCACCAGGAGGTGGCGGGCCTGGTGTATCCGCCGCCCCCTGATGTACTTGGCCAGGCTTGTTCCGGTCTGCTTCGAGAAGGCCGTGCACAAGTGGGTCCGCCCTACATACAGGGATCGTGCTATCTGATCGATGGAGAGGTCCCCGTCGAGATGGGATTGGATATAGGCCTCGGTCTGTCGGGCCAGGTCTCCATCACTGGACGATTCGGAATCCTGCATGGTTGCTGACGATGTCTGCGAAAGCGTGGCCAGCATGAGGTCGATGTGGGCCTTCAGGAGGAACCCGGTTCGGTCCTGCTGTCCAGGGCCAATCTTGGACAGGGCGGTCGAAGCGGCCCAATAGGCATCGGGCAACCAGGGTTGACCGAAGGACTCGAACAGCCCGCCGACCTGACCGGGCCACTTGTGGTTCAGCTCCACGAAGTAGTCGGGCAGGATGCTGATGCTTCGGGTGCATGAGCGCGACCCGGCCGGCATATGGTAGGTGACCGTTCCGGCAGGTTGGATCAGGGAGACCATGCTGCCCTCCTTCGACGTGCAGGTCTGTGTGCCATCGGGAAGGGGCAGGGGATCCTGGGCATCGCTGGCAATCAGGCAGGCATAATCAGTCAGGGAGTACTCGCTCAATTCCGTATCGCGCAGGAAGGTGATGTCATGCCAGATGACCAGGCAATGCGGGCCAACCGGGCTGATGCGGATCCGTCCCCGGTAGCTATCGTTGTCGACCCCGCCTTCCAATCCTCCCGCCCGGTGATGGAGCTTCATGCCAAGCTGCTCCGTCTGCGGTTGGTACAGGGTCCGGAGCTCACTGGACTCCGTTGGCACATCGTATCCGGCCATACACCACCTCATCCCAGCCCTTGCAGGTCTTGAGGCGGTCTACGCAGGCTTTTGCTTTCGTCCCGATTGCTTTCAGATTCATCCGGTAATCGGTGACGGTCTTCAGGTCATAGGCTTCTCAGATTACGTTCTATGAATGCGAACGACAAGGGGTCGAGAAGGAAATCAGTAGGAGAAAAGGTATGACCGTAGACCGGAATGAGCCAGAAGGCGTGCCAAAACCTGATCATGGAGGCGCCCATGATCGAGGAACCATATCTGACGGTGAGGAAGGGCATGGGCGTAACTCCCTGATGCGGTTGCTGGATTTTGCTGGTCCTCGTAAGGTCTTCTCCTACCTGGGCTGCTTCCTGTCCGTCCTTTCCGCGATTGCAGGTTTTGGTCCCTATATCTGCATCTGGCTGGTTGCAAGGGATCTCCTGGCTGTGGCCCCACATTGGTCCCGGGCCTCGGGAATCGCCGTTTATGGATGGGTGGGATTGGTGTTTGCCGTCCTATCCGTCGTCCTGTACTGCTCGGGTCTCCTCCTTACCCATATGGCCGCTTTCCGCACCGCCTCCAACATGCGCAAGGAGGCTCTACGGCACTTGATGCGCCTGCCCTTGGGGTACTTCGACCTCCATGCTTCAGGGGAGTTGCGACGCACCATTGACGGTTCGGCAGGAGATACCGAGACCCTGCTGGCCCACATCGTTCCGGACGCGGCCGGTTCCTTTACCATGGTGTTGGGCATGCCGATACTGATGCTGGTCTTCGACTGGCGGATGGGGATGGCCTGCCTGGTCTCCGTCCTGATCGCCGTGGTCTGTCTACGGGTCATGATGAGTGGGCAGGGCAGGTCCTTCTTGAAGAAGTACCAGGATGCCCTGGTGCGGATGTCAAAGACCGGTACGGAATACGTCCGCGGCATCCCCGTGGTCAAGGTCTTCCAGCAGACGGTCTATTCCTTCAAGGCCTTCCATGAAGCGATTGAACACTACAGTCAGATGGCCAGGACCTACTCCATGAAGGTCTGCCGCCTTCCCCAGACCATACAGATCGTCGCCTTGAACAGTACTGTGGTTTTCCTGGTTCCGGTGGCCATCCTGCTGGCCTCGCGTCAGGGCGACTTTTCCACCTTCATCGCTGATTTCGCCTTCTATGCCGTCTTCTCGGGAATGGTTCCGACAGCCATGACCCGTCTGCAATTCTCCAGCGACGCCTTCGGTAAAGCCGATGATGCCCTGGCCAGGATCACCAGCGTGCTCAGCGTGGATCCCCTACCCCGGACCGCCGCCCCGGAGCACCCACGGACCCGGGATGCATCCCTGGAGCAGGTGTCCTATACCTATGCGGGCGCTGACCGGCCTGCCCTTGAAGGAATCGACTTCAGGTTGCCTGAGGGTGGCACTGTGGCCCTGGTCGGGCCTTCCGGGGGTGGCAAATCGACCTGCGCCAGCCTGCTCCCGCGTTTCTGGGATGTGGATTCGGGAAGGGTCGCCGTGGGCGGGGTTGATGTGAGATCCGTGGACCCCCGTGATCTGATGGGGCAGGTTGCCTTCGTATTCCAGACGAATCGGCTCTTTTCGGCCACACTGCTTGAGAACGTCCGTGCTGCCAGACCCGATGCCACCCCGGATCAGGTCCTGGCTGCCCTGGAGGCCGCCCAGTGCATGGACATCGTCGACAAGCTTCCCCAGGGACTCGACACCATGCTGGGTTCGGATGGAACCTACCTGTCGGGTGGAGAGGTCCAACGAGTGGCCCTGGCCAGGGCGATCCTCAAGGATGCACCCATCGTGGTCCTGGATGAGGCAACCGCCTTTGCCGATCCGGAGAATGAGGTCCTGATTCAGAAGGCCCTGACCAGATTGACGCAATCGGGCGGGGGAGGGCATCGGACCGTCCTTATGATTGCCCACCGACTGTCGACCGTGGCCGGTGCGGACTTGATCCTGGTCTTGGATGGAGGCCACCTGGTCGAGCAGGGTTCCCACCAGGACCTGGTCAGGGCTCACGGTACCTATGCCCGCCTATGGTCCGACTATGAGCAGGCGATCTCCTGGAAGGTCGACAACTCGCCAAAGGCGCCGCGTGAAGGTGGTGCAGGCGATACCGGGGCGCTTGTAAGGGAAGGCGATGCTGGGCATGGTCCCGGTCGGGACGATGCCGGGCCGGTTGGGGATGAAAGCGACATTGGTCCAGCCGCCGGGAAGGGGTCGATCGATCACCTCGGCATACAGAGCGAAGGAGGTGAGGCATAGATGTTCGCCTCATTCCAGGAAAAATACGCCTTGTCGAACAGGGGGATGAAGAATGTCCTCCTGGGAACGATTTGGACCACACTGACCAATCTGGTCATCATGGGAGGAACGGCCTCGCTCTTCCTGGCCATGAATGCCTTCATCGCCCATCTGACCAAGGGGGCTCCGCTCCCGGATGTCATGCCCTACCTGGTGGGTCTCCTGGTGTTCGTCCTTCTGCTCTTCGGCTCGTACTGGTTCCAGTACAACCACTCCTATGGCGCGGTCTTCAACCAGACCAGCACCCAGCGAATCGACCTGGCCGAGAGACTGCGTAAGCTGCCCCTCTCCTTCTTCGGGCGTCGTGACCTGGCGGACCTGACCGATACCATCCTGGGTGATGTGGCCACCATGGAGCATGCCTATGCCCATGCCCTGAGCCAGCTCTACGGTGCAGTCGTCTCTTCCATCCTGGTCTTCCTCGCACTCTTGCCTGTGAACTGGGCCCTCGACCTGGCCGCTTTCTGGAGTGTGCCGACGGCTTTTGCCATCGTCTTCGGCACACGACGATTCGTGGAAGGTGCCTCACGACGTACGCGGCAGGCCCAGGTCAGGGTCAGCGACGGCATCCAGGAGGCGCTCGACTGTGTACAGGAGATTCGCGCCACCAACCAGGAGGACCGGTATCTGGATAGACTCTTCTCGGTCATTGATACCACCGAAGCCACCACGATCAGGTCCGAGATTACCAATGGACTCATCATGAACTCGGCCATGGTGGTCCTCAGGATGGGAGTGGCCACAACCTTGCTGGTGGCTGCCGGTCTGATAGTCCAGGGCAGGATTGATTTCATGGTCATGTTCATCTTCCTGCTGATGGTCTCCCGGATATACGCACCCTTCGATCAGGCTTTGATGCTGGTTTCCGAGCTTTTCCAGTCCCAGGGATCGGCCCGGCGTATCCGGTCCATCACCGACGAGCCGGTGGTCGAGGGGAGTACGGACTTCCATCCGAACGGTCACGATATCGTCTTCGATCATGTGGCCTTCTCCTATCCGGTCTCTACCGGCAGGGGTGCGGGGGAGCCGGTTCTGGAGGATGTCGATTTTACGGCGCGGGAAGGTGAGATCACGGCCCTGGTTGGTCCCTCGGGGTCCGGGAAGTCAACCTGTGCCCGGCTGGCTGCCCGCTTCTGGGATGCCACCTCCGGTTCCATCACCGTGGGTGGGGTTGACGTGAGCCGGGTGGATCCAGAGGTCCTCTTGCGCGACTATGCCGTGGTCTTCCAGGATGTGATGCTCTTTGACGACACGGTCATGGGTAATATACGGATGGGTCGGCGTGGTGCCAGTGACCAGGAGGTGCTGGATGCCGCCAGGGCCGCCAACTGCGACCAGTTCGTCACCCGCCTGCCCCAGGGCTACCAGACGATGATTGGTGAGAATGGTTCCAAACTCTCCGG
>NZ_CALYOY010000059.1 GCF_945269915.1 uncultured Bifidobacterium sp.
CGTCAAGTGCCTCAAGGCCGGCAAGGTGCAGCGCATCGCCGCCTGAGTGCGGTTTTCATCTTGATTGAACCCCCGGAGCGGCAGTCTCCGGGGGTTCTTGCTATACAGGTATCGACAGGACCTGCGAAGAGCATCGGGTCCTGGTCCGGGAGTGGGGAAAGCGTGGGAGGTGAGCGGCATGCCGGCGGTGGACAAGACGGGCCTGGCCAGCCCTGTATCATCCCTGATGGCCAACAAGAGGCGTGTGGGGGCCCTGAAATCGCTGGGCATCACCACGGTCCGCGAGGCCCTGACCTACTATCCCTTCCGGGTCACCGATCCCGTGCCGGTCACCACCATCGACGGTATCGTCATGGGTCGGCCCTGCGCCTTCGCCGCCAGGGTGGAGAGCGCCCGGGTGGTCCCCCTGAACGGGCACCGCGGGTTCCGGTTCGATGTGGTCGTGGAGGATGCCGAGTTCGCCTCCTCCCAGGGCCTGCCCGGCATGATGGCCCGCCTGGTCTTCTTCTCCCATAAGAAGACCTACATGGACTGGATGGCCATGCGGCTCAGAACCGGGGCCGGGGTGGTGGTGGCCGGCGAGCCCGGCACCTACATGGACCAGCTCCAGTTCACCCATCCCGAAACCCTGGTTGTGGCCGATCGGGACGTGGATGAGGTGGGCAGCCTCAAGGCCGATGCGGCCAGCGTCCGTGAGGCCCTGGACAGGGTGTCCCGTCCCCGGCCGGTCTACCATGCCAACTCCCGCATATCTTCAGACCACATCCACGATGCCATCCTGTGGTTCATGCGGCTCCTGGCCCAGCACGACGCGGGGGCAGCATTCGAGGACGAACATGACCGGCCCCGCATAGACCCGACGGCCCTGGGGCGGGGCGTTCCCGACATCATTCCAGAGCCGGTCCGCGCCAGGCGGGGGCTCTTGCACCGGGCCCAGGCCCTCTTGGCCATGCACGACCCGGACTCCCTCAAGGACTTCAAGGAGGCCCGGCAGACCCTGCGGTACGAGGAGGCCTTCGTGTCGCAGACTGCCCTTCTCCAGACCCGCCAGGAGACCAGGAAGAGCCCGACCTACCCCTGCCCGGATGCCGGGATGGAGGCGGCCTCGGGTTCCCTGCGCGCCCGGTTCATCGACTCCCTCCCTTTCGACCTGACCGAGGGGCAGCGCCAGGTCATAGGGCAAATCGGCGAGGACATGGCGCGCGACTACCCCATGCAGCGCCTCCTCCAGGGCGAAGTGGGCTCGGGCAAGACCGTGGTGGCCCTGGCCGCCATGCTCCAGGCCGCCGACGCCGGTCACCAGGCGGTTCTGGTGGCCCCCACCCAGGTCCTGGCCGAGCAGCACTACGAATCCATCAAGGGCATGCTGGCCGCCTTGGGCACCGAAATCAGCCCCAGGGCCGCCGGGAAGAAGAACTCCCAGGCCGACAATGTGACCATGATCGACATGGGCTCCGATCGGTCCACGGCCCTTGAGGACGGCACCCTGCCCCTGGTGCTTCTGACCGGCGGCATGCGACTGGCCCAGCGGCGCCAGGCCCTGGCGGTATCGGCCTCGGGCAGGCCCTGCATCGTCGTCGCCACCCACGCCGCCTTCTCCAAGACCTTCCAGGCACCCAACCTGGCCCTGGCCGTGATCGACGAGCAGCACCGGTTCGGCGTGGAGCAGCGGGAGGAGCTGCGACGCAAGTCGGAGCGCTCACCCCACCTCCTGGTCATGACGGCCACCCCCATACCCCGCACCGCGGCCATGACATGGTTCGGCGACCTGGACATCTCCGCACTGACCGAGCTGCCCAGCAACCGCAAACCCGTGCGGACCTATGTGGTCTCCGAGGGCGACGGGCCCGCCATGGGCGGCATGTTCCTCCACCTGCGCAAGCGCATCGAAGCAGGGGAGCGGGCCTACGTGGTCTGCGCCCGGATCGACGAGGACGATGACCCGACCCAGGCGGGCGGCGCCGGCCAGGGCGGGAAGGCCGGGAGGCGCCAGGGGGCCCAGGTGGAACGGGATGAGTTCCGACCCGACCTCTACCAGGACGAGGCCGGCCAGGAGGGGGCCAGGGCGCCCCTGCACTCGGTGGCCGAAATCAGCAAGCGCCTGGCCGGCCTGCCCCAGTTCCAGGGCATCGGGATGGCCACCCTGACCGGCCGCGACGACGATGCCACCAAGACCGCCGTCATGGCCGGTTTCGCCTCCGGCAAGACCCCTCTCCTGGTGGCCACCACGGTGATCGAGGTGGGGGTGGACGTGCCCCGGGCTTCCTGCATGGTCATCTTCGATGCCGACCGGTTCGGGCTCTCGCAACTCCACCAGCTGCGCGGACGGGTGGGTCGTGGCGGTACGGACTCCTGGGCCTTCCTGGTATCCAGGGCTCCCGTGGATTCACCCGCCGCCGAACGCCTGGAGGTCATCAGGAGCACCACCGACGGGGCCAGGATAGCCGAGGCCGACATCCAGATGCGCGGTGCCGGCGATGTGCTGGGCGAGGCCCAGTCCGGAGGGCGCTCCTCCCTGAAGCTGCTCCGGGTGGTCACCGACGCACCGATGATTACCCAGGCCCGGCAGGAGGCCGAAGAGCTCCTGAAATCGGACCCAAGCCTCAAGGGGCAGGTGGAGCTGGCCGGGGCGGTGCTGGACTTCATGCGCGGCAACGAGGGCTTCCTGGTCTCGACCTGAAAGGACACCTGGATACATGCACATCATCTCCGGAAGGTTCAAGGGGTTCACCATACCCGCGGCCCTCAAGGGCACCCGCCCCACCACGGACCGGACCAAGGAGGCCATCTTCTCCCGCCTGGAGGCCATCGGGGCCGTCGAGGGGGCCAGGGTACTGGACCTCTACGCCGGCACCGGTGCCCTGGGGTTCGAGGCCCTCTCCCGCGGAGCCGGCCAGTTGGAATCGGTGGAGTCCGCCGGCCGGGCCGCCGGACTCCTGGCCAGGTCGGCGGCCAGGCTGGCCCACCACCCCTCCTGGGACCCGTCCATGGGCATCCATGTGAGCAGGGTCAAGGCCGAGCGTTTCGTCAGGCCCCTTCCGGCCGCTGATAGCCCCGGGATCGACGCAGCCCGGTCCCGCCCTGGGGAGAGACCCTATGATCTGGTATTCATGGACCCTCCCTACGACCTGTCCACGGAACACTGCCAGGAGGTCATGACCTGCCTGGTCGAGGGGAACCTGGTGGGACCTGAATCGGTGATCGTCCTGGAACGTTCGGGACGCTCGCAGCAGCCTCTGCCGCCCTCCGGCTGGGCCGTATCCCAAGCCAAGTCCTACGGCGAGACCATGGTCTTCTACATCGAATCGGCTACGGCCTAGACCTGCGCACAACCTACGGTTCCGGTCCCGGGCGGGAATCGGGCTTCCTGCTCCGGGAGGGGTCGGTCATCGCGGACGGGTGGGGGCCGGAGGTTTGCCAGCCCAGGTCTTCCAGGAGGCGGCGGTCCTGCTTGTCCAGGGAGGGGCAGTCCAAGCGGGCGATCAGGTCCGGGCGGATCCGGCTGGTTCGCTCGATGGCCTCGTCGCGGCGAAAGCGGTCAACCCTGCCGTGGTCGCCGCTGGTCAGGATCTCAGGCACGCCCATGCCCCGCCAGGTGGTGGGACGGGTGTACTGAAGGTATTCAAGCAGTGGCTCGTCGCCGGTATAGGATTCCTCCACGATGGAATCGGGATTCCCCATGAAGCCCGGCAGAAGGCGGGTTATGGCCTCCAGCATGACCGATACGGCCACCTCGCCGCCGTTAAGCACATAGTCGCCTATCGAGTACTCCCTGACATCAATACCCTGGTTGCGGTAGTAGGCGGGAATCCTGGCATCGTATCCCTCGTACCGGCCGCAACCGAAGACCAGCCGGTCGGCATGGGAGAGATCGGTGGCATCGGCCTGGGTGAAGAGCGGGGCCGAGGGGTTCGGGAAAATCAGGACAGGGCCATCGGTCCGGCCCGGGTCTGCGCAGCCCAGGCCGTCCTTGTCCCCGACGGTTTTTCCCTCCGCCTCATTTGGCCCGCCTGTGGCGTTGCGTCCCTTTGAATCGCCCGCGACCCTTCCACACGGGGCGGGCGTGCCCGCGGCATCCAGGCCGAGCATGTCGTCCAGGCACTCAGCCCAGACCTCAGGCTTCATGACCATGCCGGCCCCACCACCGACCGGAGTGTCATCCACGGAGTGGTGAATGTCATGGGTCCAGTCGCGCAGGTTGTGTGCTTTGATGGTCACCAGCCCCTTCTCCTGGGCCTTGCCCAGGAGGCTGAGGCCGGTCACGTCGAAGTACTCGGGGAAGACGGAGACGATGTCGATCTGCATGCTTCCAACTCTACCCAAGACCCTCCAATCCCGTGTCTGGTCCGTGTCCATCGCACACGGTCGGCTCGGTCTGTCTGGTTGGGGGGTGAAGGGTTGTGTGGGATTGTGTGTGGTTGATGTGTGGTGGGCGGTCCCTCGGGTCGGGGATGATCTCTCCGGGGGGCCGTCCGGTC
>NZ_CALYOY010000060.1 GCF_945269915.1 uncultured Bifidobacterium sp.
GCCTGCCCCTAGTATGGAAGGCATGGCTATGAAGAAAGGCCCGACCAAGGGTTCGGGCGGCAAGCACCGCAACAAGCTCCGCGGCAGGGGGCCCACCCCCAAGGCCGAGGACCGCGTCTACCACAAGGCCTACAAGGCCAAGCTGGCGGCACGCCGCCGTCAGGCCGCCGACCCACGCCTGGCGGCACGCCGCCGTGCCGACCGGTTCACCTCGGACTCCGATGATCTGGTCATTGGCCGGAACGCCGTACTGGAGGCCCTGCGGGTGGGTGTGCCGGCCAGCCAGCTCTACCTGGCCGCCCGGATGGAGCACGACGACCGGACCAGGGAGATTGTCCGTCTGGCCGGGCAGGAGGGCCTGAACCTCCTCGAAGCCGACCGCCTGGAGATGAACCGCATAGCCCGGTCCGGCAACCATCAGGGCGTGGTGCTCAAGGTGCAGCCCTACCAGTACTCCTCCCTGCAGGAACTGGTCGACCGGGCCGAGAAGCACGCGGCCGCCCTGGACAAGGCCGAGGGGGCCGCGAAGGTCAATGCCCGCCCCCTCTTCATCGCCCTGGACGGGGTAACCGACCCGCAGAACCTGGGGGCCGTGATCCGTTCGGCGGCGGCCTTCGGAGCTTCCGGGGTCATCCTGCCCGAGCGGCGCAGCGCCTCGGTCACCGCAGCGGCCTGGAAGGTGTCGGCCGGAGCGGCCGCCCACCTGCCCGTGGCCAGGGTGGTCAACCTGACCAAGGCCATCCAGGGGCTCAAGGAGCGCGGCTACTATGCCGTGGGGCTGGCCGGTGAGGGCCGGGCGATTGTGGGCGAGACAGGTTTCGAAACCGATCCCCTGATCGTGGTCCTGGGATCCGAGGGCAAGGGGCTGAGCCGCCTCGTCCGTGAGAGCTGCGATGCCCTGGCCTCCATCCCCATCTCCAGCTCGGTGGAATCCCTGAACGCCTCGGTGGCGGCCGGCATCAGTCTCTATGCCGTGTCCACAGCCCGGCGGAAGTCCGTCGAGTAGGCGGTCACCAGAACCATCCAGACCGCATTCAGCCGACCTCCGGGCGTCAAGCCCCGGGGTCGGCTGAATCGTTGATCAGCGAACGGTCGTCAGCTGGAAGCCCATACTGCGTCATCCTGATCGTCCTGGTCTGCGGCGGCCTCCAGACTCCCGGGGGCGAACCCGTGCCGGGAGGCTGGGGGATTCACGGTACCGGTCTGGCCAATCTCGGTCTGGCCGCCATCGCCACCCTGCTTCTTCCAGTGCATCTCATCATCGACGACACCGGAGTCGGCCTCCTCATTGATGGTCTTCATGTCTTCCGAGTCCAGCTTGTATTCGGGCAGGGATTCATTGATGTAGCTCTGCACGGCCTCCGCCATGGGCACATCATGCCCGGCCTTCTCCGCCAGAAGCCAGCGGTGGGTCAACACCTCGTGGAAGAACTGGGCCGGTTCTATCTGGCTGCGGTATTCGGCCGGAATCATCCGCACGGTGGGTTCGAAGACCTCACGCATCCAGTCGGTGGCCACAATCTCCAGGTCCTCGCCCTGCCGCCAGGTCGAGGCCCGGTAGGCATCCAGATCGTTCAGGAGCCGGCGGGCCTGGTTCTCCTGCACATCCAGGCCGGTCAGGCGCAGGAGCTTCCGGGAGGCGTACCCGGCATCGACCACCCTGGGCCGCACCAGTACACGGTTCCCGCCCTCCTCGGTCTTCATCTCCAGTTCGTCCACGTCGAAGCCCAGGTCGTTCAGCTTGTTGACCCTGCGTTCGATCTTCCACATCTCGTCCGGGTCGAAACTGTCCACGTCGGTCAGGGCACTCCACAGGGAGTGGTAACGGTCCACCAGGCGATTGCCCACGTCCACCTCGTCCACGTCGCCGGAGAGGAGGTTGCCCGAATTGAGATCCATCAGCTCGCCGATGATGTTGGTCCGGGCCAGGTCGATGTCGTATTCGCGCTGGCCATCGGTCAGGCTGGCATGGAGGTCGCCGGTCTCGGCGTCGACCAGGAAGGCCGAAAAGGCGTCGGCATCGCGCAGGAAGAGCACATTGGACAGTGACACGTCGCCCCAGTAGAAACCACCCAGGTGGAGCCTGACCAAGAGGACGGCCAGGGCGTCGATCAGGCGTTCGGCCGTATCGGGGCGGAGGTTGCGGGCGAAGAGCGCCCGGTAGGGCAGGGAGAATTTCAGGTGCTGGGTAACCAGCATGGCCTCCAGCGGCTGGCCGTCACGGGTGTGGCGGCCGGTGACCACGGCAATCGGATTGACCGTGGGCAGCTCCAGTTTCTGGAGCTTCCGGAGGAGCTCATACTCCCGCTCGGCCACCCGCTGGGTAATCTCCTTCATGGCATAGACATCGTCGCCCACATGCACGAAGCGGACCACGTGCCTGGAGATGCCCCGGGGCAGGTTGGCCAGGAGCTCCTGGGGCCAGGTCGCCAGCGGCTTCTCCCAGGGCAGGGTGAACATCTTCGGGTTGGAACTGGAGGCGGTGATGTGCAGGGCGGCGGGTTCCCGCTCGGGCAGGGCATCATCCGGTGCCTGGATGGATGTGGCCTTGACGGCTCTGGGGTCCAGGGAGGAGGCGGTGGCCCGGTTGAGATTCACACTGGTCATGCTTCACCAATCTAATCGTCGCCCTTCCCATACGGGAAGAGCCCCGCGCGAACCTCTCGCACAGGGCTCCTGGTCACCCGACCAATAGGAAAAGGAGAAGAAGGAAAGGAACCGTGTGGCCACATCCGATTCATTCGGACACGGCCACAAGGAACACGGTGCAATCAGTTCAGACGCAGCTCGGTGGCCGGGGAGAAGAGGTGCATCTTCGCGGGATCGATATGGATCTTCACCACATCGCCGACCTTGGGCAGGTCACGCGGGTTGACGCGGATCGTGGTCAGCTTGTTCTGGTCGGACATGACGGTGGTCTGTTCGGCTGCACTGTTGTCGGTCAGGATGTTGCCGTAGATGTATCCGTCGGAACCCAGATCCTCCACGTTGGCGACCTTCAGGGAGAAGGCATCCGGCTCGGCCGGACCGGCCAGGGTGGCATCTTCGGGACGGAAGCCCACGACGATTCTGCCCTCGTCCTCGGGGGTCAGCTTGTCGACCGCCTCGCGGGGCAGGCTGACGGTGTCCTCACCGATCTTGGCCTGGCCGTTGACCACCGGGTGGATGTTGATGTTCATCGAAGGCGAGCCGATGAAGCCCGCCACGAAGACGTTCTCGGGGCGGTCATACAGCTCGGTGGGGGCGCCGACCTGCTGCAGGACGCCCAGCTTGATGACGGCGATCCTGTCGCCCATGGTCAGAGCCTCGGTCTGATCGTGGGTGACGTACAGGGTGGTGACGTTCAGCTGACGCTGCAGGGCGGCGATCTGCGTACGGGTCTGCACACGGAGCTTGGCATCCAGGTTGGAGAGGGGCTCGTCCATCAGGAAGACCTTGGGCTGACGCACGATTGCACGACCCATGGCCACACGCTGACGCTGACCACCGGAGAGGGCCTTGGGCTTGCGGTCCAGGTACTCGGTGAGGTCGAGGACCTCAGCGGCCTTCTCGACCCGCTGACGGATCTCGTCCTTGGGGGTGCCGGCGATCTTCAGGGCGAAGCCCATGTTGTCGGCGACGGTCATGTGGGGGTAGAGGGCGTAGTTCTGGAAGACCATGGCGATGTCACGGTCCTTGGGCTGCATGGTCGTGACGTCCTTGTCGCCAATGAGGATGCGGCCCTTGTTGACCTCCTCCAGGCCGGCCAGCATGCGCAGGGTCGTGGACTTGCCGCAACCCGAGGGGCCAACCAGGACCAGGAACTCGCCGTCCTTGATATCAAGACTGAGGTCACTCACCGAGGGCTCGTCATTGCCCGGGTAGATACGAGTGACGTGGTCGAATACCACTTCTGCCATTGTTCATCCTTTCATCGGCAGGTACGTGCCGAACGATCCGTAGTGAAGGGTTGATTTTTCACTGTGGTTTCCGTCTTGGGACCAGGCCGACTTCGGCAGGGCCGTGCAACGGTCTTCTGTTTTGCGGTTAAGAGAAACTCTCCCTTGAGCCAAGGCCCACTATACACCAGTAACCGGAACAGGCACCTTCCGGACCTGTAATCGATGTCCATCGGGGCCCAGACACGGGTATGCTACAATTCTGATAGCTTTTTGTTGAAGGGGCCATTCCTGGTTCCCATTCATTCCGTCATGGGGGTGACGGGGTTCGGGGACATGCGGGGCAGCATACGCGGGGAATGGCTGTTGGGGGAGGAGACCTGTTACCCATGCGCCACAGCATCACCACCGGTAAGCATACCGGTCGTTCGTTTATCGCCACTTTCGCCGTTCTGGCCGCCATGGGGTTGGGACTGGCTGGCGCGACAGGCAGCGCGAGGGCCGATCAGGCCACGGATCAGACCCAACAGTCCCAGCACGCTGAAATCAACGGGGGGGGGGGG
>NZ_CALYOY010000061.1 GCF_945269915.1 uncultured Bifidobacterium sp.
TCCCCGGCGGATTACTTTCGCCAGTCCCGGTACTGGCGAAAGACCTGATCCTGTGGCTGCCCGGTGAGGGTCTCTTCGACCTCCACGGGCCAGGTAGGTGGCTGGTCCTGCCCGGAGAGGGCCCAGGCGGCCTGGCGTGCTGCGCCGATGGCCACATACTCGTCGATGCGTGGCAACTCCACATCCATACCAAGAATCTGGGGGGCATAGGCCCTGACCGCCCTGGACTTTGCACCGCCGCCGACCAGGAGGATGCGTTGGACTTCGGTGCCGAGATGCTCGAGCAGCTCCAGGCAGTCGCGCTGGGAGCAGAGGAGCCCCTCTACGAAGGCTCGGGCCAGGTTGGGCCTGCTCGTGTTCTCCAGGCTCAGACCGTTGAGGCTGGCCCTGGCCTCCGGACGGTTGGGGGTGCGTTCGCCATCGAAATAGGGGATCAGGGTGATGCCTCCGGCTCCCGGCTCAGACTGGTCGGCCAGGTCGGCCAGGTCGTCGTAATCCACACCCAGGGCGGCACGGCCCGCATCGAGGATTCTGGACGCGTTGATCGTGCAGGCCAGGGGGAGCCAGTGTCCGGTTGCATCGGCGAATCCGGTTACCGAGGCGGTCATGTCGTAGGCGGGCACGGGGCTGATGGCAGCGGCCACACCGGAGGTGCCCAAAGAGATCGAGACATCTCCGACCTGCATGGAAAGCCCCAATGCGGTCATGGCGTTGTCGCCTCCTCCCGGAGCTATGATGCAACCGCCGGGGACGTCCCTGCCGGCGATTCGGGGGTCGGCCTTGGCGCCGACCTGATGAGGGCCAAGGACCTTGGGGAGGACGACCTTCTCGGCCATTCCCTCGGGAAGGGCCATGGCAAGGAGGTCGCGACGATAGGCGTTCGAGGCTGAGTCAAAGTAACCGGTGCCGGAGGCATCGGACCTGTCGGTGAAGAGGTCATTCAGGTTCGTCTCCGCCTCGTCCGCGGCCGCGGGGCCGTGCCCGGCGATGGCCCAGCTCAGCCAGTCGTGGGGCAGGCAGATGGCGGCAATTCTCGCGGCATTGTCGGGTTCGTTGCGGCTCACCCAGTCCACCTTGGTGATGGTCAACGAGGCGACAGGGGAGGATCCGACCGCCCTGACCCAGCGCTGGCGGCCGCGCATGACCGGATCGTCATCCAGGTCCGACTCCGTCCCTCCGTCCTTGGGGGACTGGCCCAGACGGGCGATCAGGTCCTCCGCATCGGGTGCCGACCGGATGTCGTTCCAGAGCAGGGCATCACGGATGACCCGGCCGGTCTCGTCCAAGAGGACCATGCCGTGCTGCTGGCCACCCACCGAGATGGCGGAGACATCGTCCAGCCCCCCCGCCTCCTGGGTCGCCTGCCTGAAGGCATCCCACCAGGCCTGCGGGTCGACGCTGGTCCCGTCGGGATGTGATGCCTTGCCGAAACGAACCATCCGTCCCGTCACGGCATCCGTGACCCTCACCTTGCAGGATTGAGTCGATGTGTCGACTCCCGCCACCAGTACCTTGTTCATGCCGCCTCCTTGTTTGCCCAGATTGCATCTGCAGCCTGATACCATTCTACCCAAATCATTAGATGAATAAACTAAATCCAATCGCACAGCATTGACAACGGCAGGTGGGATACTGAAAGCCGATATACCCATCCTGCCGTCCGGGATGAACATCAACCTTGGGAAGGTCGATTCGTGGCTGCCTTGCGCTCAATCAATCAGGATGACCTGAGGAATCACAACCTTTCGGTCATCATCGACACCATCCTGCGTTCCACGACGGCGTTGAGCAGGGCGGATCTGGCCAAGGCCACCGGACTGACCAAGGCCACCATGTCCCTGCTGGGCGCACTCCTTTTGGAGAACCGGGTCATACGCGAGGGGGAGCCGGAGACATCGCAGACCACCTACGGCCGCCCAAGCACCCCCCTGTCCATCGCCCGTGGGCGCTGGGCCGGTGTGGGCCTGCAGATCAACACGGACGGGTACGGGTGCCTGGCCCTGGACCTTGACGGAACACTGATCGATTCGGCCTGGGTCGATGATGACATGCGCGAGGCGGAGCCTGATCAGGTCTTCGCCAACCTGGACGCCCTGGCCAAACCCATCGAGGCGAACCTCGGCGGCAGGAACTATCGGGTGGTGGGGGCAGGGCTGGCCCTCCCCGGTCTGGTCACCGATGATATGCGGCTGCTGATGGCCCGGAACCTGGGATGGGAACGACTCGACCTCTCCCGGTTCGATCTGGTCCGGAGGCTGGATCCCACGGCCGGCAACGAGGCCCGTCTGGCTGCCCTGGCGCAGATTCCCGGATTCGCTACGCAACGTCCGGCCGACGGTGGGGATACTCCCCTGTCGCCAACCGATTCCTTCCTCTACATCTCCACGGACATCGGTATCGGGGGAGCTGTGGTTCGGCGTGGTGCCGTTGAGGTGGGCGATCATGGCTTTGCGGGGGAGCTCGGTCATGCCTCGGTGGACCTGAATGGTCCCACCTGCAGGTGCGGGCGGCGGGGGTGCCTGGAGACCTATGCAGGTCGCAGGGCCCTGGTGGAGGCGGCGGGCATCGCCTCGGGGGCCGAGGCGGTCTCCACCCAGGCCATGGATGAACTCTACAGACGGTGGCAGCAGGGAGACGACAAGGCCGTCGACGCCATCGACCGGGGCCTGGATGCGATGATATCGGTCATCGCCACGGCCATCAATATCGTGGATGTGGACACGGTCATCCTGGGGGGATTCTGGTCCCACTTCGGCGGGAATCTCGCCCAGCGCCTGCAGGGTAGGCTCAATCGGCTGACTTTGGGCAGGACCGCCGTGACCGTGAGGGTCCTCATGCCCAGCCTGGCCGAATATCCGGCCCTGAGGGGCGCGGCCCTGGTGGGGCTGCGTCGGTTCATCGACAACCCCTTGGGGTTCTTCGAGGAGTGAACCACCGCCTCCTGGGGTCACTGCGGGAACCGGTCATTCGCCGATGGCCTGGGCGATGATCCGGGTCGACTGCTCGAAATGGGTACCGGCGGCTTGGAGGCCGGTGGCCAGGCCGCCCACCAATGCTGTGCAGAGGACGATGGCCGCCCACCAGGACCATTGGATGCCCAGCCGTGCATGCCCCAGGTATACGAAGAGGTTGAAGGCCGTACCGCCTGTGCAGATCAGGGTGACGATGAAGGAGAGCAGGGTGGCGGTCACCATGGTGATGGCCCCATCAAGGCTGCCCAGGATTCGCAACTGCCCCACCTCGGCCCCGGAGACATAGGTCAGGGCCAGGTCCAGGCTCCGTCCCCTGGATGTGATCAGCAGGCCCGATATGACCCCGGCCAAGGTGACGACCAGGGCGGGACCGAGCATAGCCGCAAGGGAGACCAGCATCTGTCCGTCCGAGCTGCTGTCGTCGCTGGTGCCCGGGGGTGCGAACCAGGCCATGGAATTCCTTAGGGTGAGGAGTATGCCGGAAAAGGACATAAGGAGGGAGAGACCTGCGGCCATGGGGATGATGGTGGCACCCTGCCGTTGGATCCTGCCGACGGCCTGCTGACGGGCCAGGACCCAGGTTGGCGAGGGAAGAGGGATCAGGTTGGTCCACCCCCGGGTCAAGAGGGGGAGGATATAGGGTGACCAGGCGGCCAGGGAGAAGATCAGCAGGAACATTGCTCCCATGGATGTTCCCAGGAAGAGGTTCATTTTGCTCTGGATTGCCTTGCTGCCCAGGATGTTCGCCAGCTCGGTCCGGTCGGCCCGGCCGGAGGCCAGTCCTGGAATGGCCAGCAGACAGAGGGCTCCGGTGAGGAAGATGCCTCCCATGAAGGTTCGGAAAGTGCCAGCCTTTCCGGGGGGATTCCAGGATTGTCTGAGGGCTTCCATGGGCCGGATCCTGCCCAGGGAACGGACGGTCATGACTGTGCCGATGAGGGTGGTGGCCCCGCTGATGATGAGTCCGGTGCGCAGGGAGAAGGGGAGATTCACATTCCTGTAGGGAAGGGTCATGTCAAAGGAATTGGTTATCAGGGCACAGATGATCGGGGCGACCAGGGGTGTCAGGAGGCAGGAGACGACGGCGGCCA
>NZ_CALYOY010000062.1 GCF_945269915.1 uncultured Bifidobacterium sp.
GCCGGGCAGGCTGGTGCCTCGAGTGCCATGGCCGAACAGCAGACCGCCCAGGCCTTCGACGAGTACATCGCCACGGCACCGCAAGACGCCCTGGTCGCCATCTACAACGAGTACGTCTCCACCGGCACCTACGCCGACAACCTGAGCGACTTCGGCCTGATCTCCCGGAACGCCCCCTCCCGCATCAGCATCTACACGGACAGCTTCGAAAACAAGAACTCCGTGGGCGATGCCATCAAGCACTACAACGACAAGGCCTCGGAAAAGAACAAGATCGTCTACACGGACTACGTTGGCCTGATGATGAACTCGGTGACCACCATCATCAACGTCATCACCTACGTCCTGATCGCCTTCGTGGGTGTCTCCCTGGTGGTCTCCTCGATCATGATCGGCATCATCACCTACATCTCCGTCCTGGAGCGGACCAAGGAGATCGGCATCCTGCGCGCCATGGGCGCCTCCAAGCGCAACGTCTCCAACGTCTTCAACGCCGAAACCGGCATCATCGGTCTTCTGGCCGGTCTCCTGGGGGTGGGCATCACCCTCCTCCTGATTGTGCCCGCCAACAGCATCATGCACCATTTCATGGGAACCAACGAGGTCAATGCGGCCCTGCCCGTCTCGGGAGGGGTGGCACTGATCATCCTGAGTGTTGCCCTGACCCTGATCGGCGGCCTGATCCCCTCCCGGCAGGCGGCCAAGCAGGATCCGGCCACGGCCCTGCGCACCGAGTGAGACCGCCGCCGCAATCGTGCAAGCAAGACCGTATAAGCGCCACCACGTAAGGCATCCCTGCGTGAACACCATGGCGTGGACACCAGCTTGAGGAAGGCCCAGACGAGGAGGTATCGCCCGGCCTTCCTATATACGACTCGCTCCGTCTCTCTCGCGGATCGCACCATTGCCCAAGCCAGGCCCCAAGAACAGAAGTGACCTCCCCCACAATTCCCGCCGGATATCACCGTCCTTTATCCTGAGATGCCATAATGTTCCCGTGAGCAAGCACCTGAATCAGCCCCCGGATCAAACCATCACCGAATTGGCAAGCCGGACCCAACCGAATACCCGGGTCGGCCGGGATGACCGTGACGAGCAGAAGCGGGAGACCATATCCTCCCAGGCCGGGGTCGATGCCGCCGGATCCCCCAAGGGCGACCAGCCCCTCTTCCCCGGGCGGGCCTTCATCAGCACCGTCCTGGATGTGGTCGACAGCAAGAAGACCATGAGCGGGGACCTGACCGGGAAGTACCTGCAACGGGCCATCATGGCCGGCCTCTTCGTAGGCATCTTCTTCACGGCCTACTTCGTGATCATGGGCCAGGCCAGCCTGGATCCCGACAACCACGGTTTGATGCTCTCGGGCAAGGTCCTGGCGGCCACCACCTTCGGCTGGGCCCTGGTCCTGATCTACTACACCAACTCCGAGCTGCTGACCTCCAACATGATGGTGGTCACCATCGGTGCCTATCACAAGCGCCTGGGCTGGCTGACCTCCCTGCGGATACTCGCCCTCTGCCTCCTGGGCAACCTGATCGGAGCCCTGATCGTGGCGGTCATCGTCCGGTTCTCGTCCATCGTCAGCGGGCCGACCATGGCACAGATGCTCGCGGCCTCCTCGACCAAGATCGGGTATGTCTCCGGCGGGTTCATGGGCTTCGCCGACCTCTTCGTCCGCGGCATCCTCTGCAACTTCTGCATCAACATCGCCATGCTTATGGTCTACAACGGCAAGCTCTCCAACGATTTCACCAAGTGCATCATCATGGTCGTGGCCGTCTTCGTCTTCGCCTTCTGCGGTTTCGAGCATTCCATCGCCGACTCGGCCCTCTTCCTCATCCTGGGGACCTTCGGCAAGGTCAATGCTCTGAAAGCCATCCTGGTGGTCATCGTGGCCATGCTGGGCAATTATGTGGGCGGTGGCATCCTCATCGGCCTGAACTTCGCCACCATGAACGACGAACGCCACTTCAACGCAGGCGGCACGAACGACGGGGACTGATGATGGGGCCTGGCACATTTCGGTTCCGCCGGTCAGCCCTGCATGTGAACAGTCCTGTCATGGCATCGGTTCAGAATCAAATCGGCAGCTTCTCATAGAGATACCGATCCAGGGTGGGCCCGATGGTCCTGGCCACGGTCGCCACGGGCATGGAGGCCAGGGGTTCCACACGAAACACATCCCGCACCATAATCAGACCGAGGAGCTGTGAACCCACCAGCACCATCCGTTTTTCCACCTTGTCGGTCCGTATGGCCTTGAGCTGGTCACCGTTCAGTTCACCCTGGACCAGGGCAACCATGAGATCACGGACGTGTTCGTTCTGGCCGGCATTGCGGATCAGGGCCAGGTAGGCTTCGCCCAGCTCGGTGGTCTCCATGAAGGTGAGGAAGGCCCTCAACAGCGTGGTCCCCAGGGACCTGCCGTCTTTCATGCCGCGCTTGGCGTCCTGGTCTATGAAAAAGTCAATCAGGTGGCTATCCCCGATGATGCTTCGCGCCACCTTGGTGAAGAGTTCATCCTTCCCCCCAAAGTAGTAATGGATGAGCTTGGGATCGCATCCGGCACGCCGTGCTATGGCCCTCATCGTCACCTTGTCGTAACCGTTGCGCGAGAATTCGTACCTGGCGGCCGACAGGATGTCCTCATAGGCACTGGACTCCGCACCGCCGGGGGGTCGCCCACGCCGGTGACGGGGGGTTGATGCAGGCCTTGCATCCCCATCCGGTTTCCCGGCCCCTTCCAGGATCTGCCCCCCTTGGATGGATTCCTCTGTCATCCTGGTCACATCTCCTTACGAGTCATATTGCACGCGGCAAGTCTAGCAGGTTCACAATAATTCTCCAAGTGTGGAATAAGTGCTATGCTGTAATTCACCGATTGAAGAATTATGGTGTTCCCGCACCATGGTTCCCCAGGTACCGGGCGGTGTCGGCTAGACCACAAGAACAGACACCACGCCGTGTGCCACCCTAAAGGAGGTGCGCCGTGAAGGCGTTGATCATCAAGGAATTCAGGGAGCTGATGCGCGACAAGCGCACGGTTGCCATGCTGATAGCCATGCCCATCCTGCTCCTGTTCATCTTCGGATACGCCGCCAATTTCTCGGTCGACAGGATTTCCGTTGCCGTCATCGGCGACGGTGCCCAATCCGTGTCCGAGAAGGTCAAGGGGTTCGACGCCGCCAAGGACGGCATGGATATCGTCACTGTGGATCCGACGCGACATGGCGAGGAGGACGCCACGCGCCTGCTCAGAGACAGGAAGGTCGATGCCGTCATCGCCGTCAGGGAGGACCGGCAGGACAAGGGCAAGGACCTGCTCTCCAACCGGACCAGGGTGTACCTTGATGGCTCCGGCCTCTTCGCCGCCCAGTCCGCCAAACGGACCTTCCTCCAGCTGAATGCCGAGGAGACCAAGGACCAGATCGCCGCCACCAGATCCCAGGCCATGAAATCCCGCAAGGCCGTAGTCCAGCAGGAGAGGCAGGGCCTGCAGGACTACCTGAAACAGTTGCAGGATTACCAGAGCCGGGCACAGGCCGCAGCGGCCCAGGGCCAGCCCGCCCCACCCATACCCACCCCACCGCAGTTGGACCAGGGCCAAGCACCGGAAACCGGTCTTCCCGACCAGGCGAGTGCAACCGAGGCCGGAAAGGACAATGTGACCGTCCTCTTCAATCCGGATCTGAAGACCTCCTTCGTCATGATTCCCGGACTGATCGGCCTGATCATGACCCTGATCGGCACCATGATCACCAGCATCGGCCTGGTCCGCG
>NZ_CALYOY010000063.1 GCF_945269915.1 uncultured Bifidobacterium sp.
ATGCATAGGTCGCCCATCTCGTTTGTGCAAGTGGTTCGAGCAGGAACGGTTGTGGCTATGCGTGCCTGAGTTTCAGGGCAATGTCGGTGTCCTGGTTCTGTATGTATGTCAGATGGATCAGCACCTCGGCCATGGGTTCGATATACCGGGAGCAGGTGATGTCGCCGACGTATTGGGCATCGAATCCCATGGAGCTGGGGGAGCGGGACCATGCACGGTTCGAGAGGCTGGACAGGATGGCCGAGCGGGGCGAGGTCCGGCAGGCCCAGGTGCCTGCCCCCCGCACACCACAGGCACCCCATTCCGGAACACCCCGACACGGGGGTCTTTCCCGTATGCAGCAGGATCCGTGAAGGGGCCCGGTCAATGGGTGCCGGGGCCGAAGCCCCGATAGGGGGAAGAACCCCGGGACCAGGATGGAGTCGACGTTGCTGTCCGTGCTGGGCAGGACACCATGGGACGGATTCGGATTACTGGCGTGGCCTGCCGGCTTTTCAACGTGGTCGGTCGGCTTTTGCGCTGGATCAGAGTTGGTGGTCCCTGGTGTAGGGTCGCCGGGCTGTGGGTCCGTGTTGCGCTTCCGGTATGCGGTGAGGGTCAGGTCGCCGTTGACGGGTTGGTGAAGTCATAGGCGCCCGTCCCATTGAATCAGCCGTTGAACCGGTGACGGCCATCCCTGGTCGGGTCGGCGGGCTTGATGGCCTTCTCCCCGTCCATGACCTGCTGGGTCGGGATGGCGGAGCCGTCGGCCGAGTCGAGGGGACGGTGCAGGTGACCACAGGGGCTGCCTCGTACGTGTAGGCCGGGTGCTCGTCAGACTGGGCGGCCCCGTTCAGGGTCCAGGTGACGGTGATTATGACCGTGCTGGCTGCGCAGGTGGAGTGGTCATGCTTCAGATGCCGTCCGTATTTGCGGTCAGGTCGGTGGTCGCATCCTGATCGAACTTCACTCTGGTGAGTGCAACCTCACCCGGAAGATGACCTGCTGTCCGGTTTGCTGCCGCCGTTGCGCCCTAGCCGACCTTGGCCGTCCCCCCCCCCCCTGGGAATAGAGGTGGCTGTCGGAGTCGATTTCCGGGTGCCATGGCCGTCACGAGTCCGGTAATGCCTATGCAACGTCGTTCCGTTCATGTGCACCTGCTTAGACGAAAGAGAGTCGGATGCCGGGGAATCTTGCTGGGCGGCACCTCTCCTGATCAATGGGGATGCCAGAGGAAGACGCACGATCATCGATAATCGCGGGGCATACGACTGCAATCGAATTGGTGTAATCGTCTTCCGGCAGAAAGTCGCGAGTTGCAGGATTAAGTCGTCTGGAATCGGGGACTAGGCCAATAATCCGTTGGGTTGCGTGTAGAGGTTAGAATAAAGAACGGGTGATCAAGTCCATTGGTTTCTATCCAGTGGTCGTCTTGATCACCCGTTGGTGCATCATTGGTGAATTCAATAGATCAATCAGTCGTCTTTTTGTTGCTACGACGCTTGAAAAGAACAGCTGCGACGGCGATTACCAGAACTGCAAGAATGGCCACGGCCCCGACAACGATCCACGGTGTGATCCGCTCTTTCTTATCCTGCACCGTTTCGACTTGGGGATGGCGGGCCTGGGTCACACGGACCACCTTACCGTTGGTGTCCAGGGTGATTCTTGAACTGAGGGCTGCGGCCAGGTTAATTCTGTCCCATCCGTTAGAGGAATGGTCATAAGGATATCCGTCTTCGATGGCTGTCTTGATAAGAACTTCCTTGCGTTGTGAGGCTGTTAGCTTGGGGTACGCAAAGGCGAGTAAGGCTTCTGCGTTCTTGGGAGGGACCAGGGGCTTATCCGTACCTCCTTGCCTGGGCATTCCATAGGTCATTCGAGCCCTGTATGCATCAAGGGCGGATGCACGATCTTTCACTGGTCGTTTGGATACGGTGTCGGTGAAGGTGTTCGTATAGCCTTTGGCCCCGTCGGCGCCGGTTGTCGCAATGCACGTGTCGAGAGTCGATCCGTAGCCGTCTTGTCGACATCTATCTTTCAGATAGTCCACCAACTGCTTTGATGCTTTCTGCATATCTTCCTGGTGGGAATCCCAATATGAAGCGACTGATGCCATACCCCCTACACGTCCAGCCATGACGTCCAGAGGATAGTGGACACCCAGCACCAGTCGGTTGTTTCCGGCTTCGGACACTCTGGCAAGGATTTCCGGTGCGAGACGGGGAACCATGGCAGCAAGGACCACTCCGCGTGAGTATGCCTTATTCGTATGTCCCGACGGGAAGGAACCCTCCAGAGAGTTTTTTGGATAATCGGCGCTGTGGGTTTTACCATCTGCTCCCAATGAGTCGGGTACCTCCTTGATGTCCAGTTTTCCCGGCAGCCCGGCCATGTCGTTCTTCCCGGCTGTGACGTGATCTGCATCCGGCAGCCAAGTGTCGCGTTGAACATACGGCCGTGGATACTGATGAGCGTCCTTGGCCGGGTTTCCGCTCCATCCGTTTTCTTCCATTATTGCCTTGACCAGATTCAGTGATCCCCCGTCGTATCCCTCTTGGAAGTAGCGTCCCAGGATGGGGCCGAACCCGTCCTTGAGCTCGAAAGCGACATTCTTATCGGCATCTCTGTCGCTCAGGGCTCGAGCTTGCTGTGGAGAGGGCTGCCCCTGGTGAGATTGTTCGGCACCCTCATGGTTGATGGAGACCACAATCTGGTCGTTTTCATTCAAGATGGCCTTGTTGAGTACTTTTCCGGATGTTCCGGTTCCGTCATATGGTTCGCCCGGTGCCTCCCAATATGAACTGAAGTCGTCGACCAGGGGAACCAAGGGATTGGTGTTCTGGGCAGCGGATGCGGTGGGTGTCAAAACTCCCAGAAATCCAATGGTGACCAGCGCCGCAAACAATCGGCACCTTAATGGTGCATTTGTCATCGTCAAACTCCCCTTCGAGTTCTTATCATTATGATAATAACTGTAGCCTATACTAGGCCGCTCGTTTCCGGCTACCGGTGTGTCGGACTTAGGTATTGCGAATCTGTGTTGTCAATTTCGCCATTGCTGTTGCGAGAATGCTCGTATCACCGATATCGTGCTTTTCCAGCATCCGCCCAGACGATCATTTCCGAATCATCAGGAGATCTGCAAGAAACCGGTCCCACCGACACATTTTTGTATTTCGTTAGTCGACACCACACGAACCATCAGAATTGCAACCATGATTACCTATCGGCTTATGATTCTGCTTCCACTGATTCCAAACGAATCCATCACTTCCTCCTCCTTGTGGTGCTGCGGGTGCCGGTGTGGGCCAGCCGCCCACCACCTTGGTTGGTGGTGGGCGGTGGGAGGGCGTGTGGCCACCACCGGAATGGGATGGCGCCGACTGCTGTGCGGCAGCCGACTGCTGGTCGGTCTGGCTCTTGGCCTGCATCGAGGCGTTCACCTGGTCGACGGCCGACTGGAGGGCGCTGGCCGCGTCCTGGTCGTCCTTGGCCTTGCCGTCCTTGACGCCGTCGGTCTGGTCGATCGCCTTCTGCAGGTTGTCGTGGGTGGTGTTGTCCGCCACCTTCCCATTTGGTAGTA
>NZ_CALYOY010000064.1 GCF_945269915.1 uncultured Bifidobacterium sp.
CCCTGATCGGTCTGGAGGTCGACCGCCAGATGGTGGTCGGTGTGGTGTCCGCCCCCATGCTGGGCACCAGTTGGTACGCCGCCCAGAGCCAGGGGGCATATATGGTCCACCAGGGTGAGGCGCCCAGGGCCATCCACGTATCGGAGATCGACCGCATGGAGGATGCCTCCATGTCCATTTCATCACTGACCGGATGGAAGTCCATAGGCCGTCGGCAGCAGCTCCTGGACCTGACCGACCGTATCTGGCGTCTGCGGGGATTCGGCGACTTCTGGCAGTACATGCTCCTGGCCCAGGGGGCCATCGACCTGGCGGCCGAACCCGAACTCGACCTGTACGACATGGGGGCACTGGTTCCCATCGTGACCGAGGCGGGAGGGACCTTCACGGATCTGACAGGCAGTCCCGGCCCATGGGGAGGCAATGGATTGGCCAGCAATGGTCTGCTTCATAAGGAGGCCCTGGCAGCCTTGGGCGACCATAAGGAATAATCCGGCCTTCCAAGGCTCGACCCGGTCATCCTGCTCAGCCCGCCGGTCGAACCTCTCCTATCCGGTTCTGCCCCTTGAGCCGCCCCCACTCCTACCTACGGCATGACTCCGGTGTTGTGTCTTTGATTCGCCACACTGGCCGATTCCGGCCCTCCCCTCTTGTCGGTCAAGAGATTCCAGATCATTTGCCCAAGACTTGGTAAACAATATATACTCTGGGAAATACCTCCAAGATTGAAGTCCTGCTCTTACGGCCTTGATTCTCACTGTAGATGATGATGAAGCCGTCCTTTCAGTTTTGAAAACGGGTCTGGAGAAGGACGGACACTGGATACAGTGCGAGAATGATCCTCAACATATTGCTATTAAGGATGCCGGAAGAATCGATCTGATCATACTCGACATCATGATGCCTGGCATTGATGGTATCGAACTGGTCAGCCGCATACGACAGGCGACCGACAACCCCATACTCTTTCTCTCCGCCAAAACTCGGGTGCAGGATATTCAGGCGGGGTTAAGTACGGGCGCAGACGATTACCTCACCTCACAAAGCCATTTGACATCAACGAGCTGTGTGCCGCATACAAGCTTGCCTCCGCCGCGAAAAACGTGATCATGCCTTGTGGATGACCGAGGGGAATTCTGGTTTTGACCTGTCCGGTCAAACAGTGTATTTCCAAGACAAGCCTGTGCACCTCACTCCTGGGGAATTCGGCATATGTCAATTCCCGACGAACAACCACGGACACATATTCCCGTGCGACCAGATTTATGTCGCGGTTTTCGACTCTGCTGATTTCACGCAGAAATAGTCCATCGTCACGCATAGTAAGAACATACGTTTGAAATGCGCCGGTTCCACGTTGACCCGATTGTTACGCGATGGGGAGTAGGGTACCTATGGCAGTCATAAAACAAACCACGCCGCGGTCCCTACCGTCGCGCTTTCTCCTTTTCCTCTTGGCAGGTGTCGTCATTGTTGCAGTAATTCCTGCGCCCTTATATGGTATCGCTATACAGGCAGGGGTGATATCGAATGCAGATACTGACCGTAAGTCTGCGGAGACTAGTATCAATCGTATTGATGGGGACAAGCGCTTTGATCCGGCTGCTAACGGTCCAGCCAACAGTTACATGGAACTTGACCTGTCATTTTCACCTACTACTACCTCGAACATGAGCAGGACAGACCAAGAAGCGGCAATAGCTCATATACGAGACAAAAAAACCAGACTTCCCCGTGGGGGTAGCCACCCCACCGAGTGGGTATGTGGCCATTGCCTATTCCACTGTGCCAGCTTTTGCGAACACTTTTTTACATCAGCATTTCCTCAAGCCCGATAATCTTGTATTCTATTTGTCTTTTGATCAATGAGATTCCAGTCTGCCTGGGTTGTGTCTTATGGTCCAGTGCAGTGCTCAGTCGCGGGCTCATACCCCTGAGTAAGGCTTGTAGGTCAGATTCGCGACGGCAACTTGGATTTCGACACCGGACAATCCAGGATCAAAGAAATCAACAAGATTGCCGAATCGGTTGAAACCTCAAACAATAATCTGCGTCTTTCCCTTGAGAGTCAATGGAAATCCGAACACCAACACCGAGACCGTATTTCGGCTTCGGCCATGAAATCAAAACCCCTCTCAGTGGTATCTCCGGCTGGGCGCAGCTCCTACCTGAACGGAACTCAGCCTGGAGCGGTACAAGTCTGTCACCATCCTCCACCGTGAGGAACATGCCATTGATGGTTTGGCCAATGAATCTCATCAATGTGGCCATCCGCGCATCAAGCGATGAACAGCCGACCATAAATCTGTACCCGTCACTGGTTTTATCGCAGAGATAACTGTTTCTCTGCAAGGTCCGGCCGATATGCGCCAAATCCACATGGAGGTGCACCTTCCTGGGGGAGAATGCAAGACCACCATTGATCCTGACCCGGCAAGGCGGGCAGCGATCAATGTCATTGCTGATGCTCTGCGTGATGCACACCGGAACACGGTCAGGTCGTCATCAGCGCCAACGCAAGCCCTGCCCTCACCGTACGGGTGGGAGGATAGCGGTCCTGGCTTTACCAAGCAGGATTTACGGGAGGCGACCAAGATGCCATATATGGCGGACAGCAGCAGAAGCGGACGGCACTTCGGGTTTGGGCTGGCCGCGGCGAACACCAATGGTGAACTTCACGGCGGTCAGTTGATTCCAGGGAAATCGGTACAGTTGGGCGGGGTGCTGGTCGATATGTTTTTTGGCTCATTGAGCGGTAAGGCCTGATACTGGCAGGGAAACTGTTGATTGTCCTTCAAAAAAAGCAGCATACTACCGATATGACTGAAACTCCGGCCAAATATGCCTGGGCAAATGTATAAGGAGTATGCATACCGCCCATAATGGAAACACAGGACCTGACTAAGCAGATTGGACACGGGTCGCTTCCACCACTAGCTGTGAATGAAGTTGATCTTCACATAGGTCAGGGGCAGGTGTACGGCCTGCCTGGGCCTGACGGAGTGGGACAATCCACCGCTCGAACTACTGGCCGGCATGCTCCATCCCGCAAGTGGTCGCATCCATCTTTGATGGACACTTCTGGACCCGCGACGACCTGTACGATATCGGTTCTCATCGAGAATCAGCCACTCCATCCCGATTTGACGGTTGCAGAAAACCTGAACGTTCGCGCAACCCTGTTTGGTCTGCCGCAATCAAGAGTTGATGACGTACTGCAGGTGGTGCATCTGACTGAAACCGGGCGGAAACGCATGAACCGGTCTTCCATGGGCATGAAGCAGCGTCCAGGAATCGCGTCAGCCCTCTTGACCCACCATAAGTTGCTCATTCTCGATAAGCCGGCCACATGCGCCTTATGATCATTTCAACCATAGCGGCGCTTATGCTCGCCGCGATCGCGCTCGCACGGCTCAATCGGTTTGAAGATAACCGCCAAGGTGATAGTTAACGGTCCAAGTGCATTGTGCATTTGCGCGGTCATCACCTGCCTGTCAACCTGGGATCAGGCCTTGCGGCGG
>NZ_CALYOY010000065.1 GCF_945269915.1 uncultured Bifidobacterium sp.
ATGGAGCCGGTCACGACATGCACGCATACAATGGAGGTGGCCTGTGCTCTGGCTGCGGGAATTCATGAATCTACCCGTCTATCTGAGAACCATGTTGATGGTCGATATGGTGTGCAACTTCGGCATCGGCCTGGTCATGCCGATCGAACTCCTCTTCGCCACCCAGGCCCTGGGGGCCACCATGAGCGAGGCCACCCTCCTGGTCACCGTCAGCTCGATCGGCACCCTCATCTCCAACCCGATCATCGGATGGGTCTCAGACCGCCGGTCCTCCTGGCTGGCCATGCACACGGCCATGATCTTCTCCGTCATCGGCCCCCTGATCTTCGTTCTGGCCCACGACTACACCATGGGCGTGATCGGGGCCTTGATCTCCGGCCTGGGCATGGGAATGGAAACCTCCTGGGAGAGCATCCTGACGCAGATATCGACCAGCGATCAGCGACGGATCGTCTACGGCATCAACCAGGCCGAGCTCAACCTGGGCATCGGGCTGGGGGCCGCGGTCGGCGGACTCCTGGCGGCCGGCGGGCAGGACCACCTCTACCGGTGGGGATTCGGGGTACGCGCCCTGGGCTTCGCCCTGGTCAGTCTCTCCCTCCTCCTGATCGAACGCCACTATGGCCTGCGGCGGCTGACCGCCCGTCTCAAGATCGAGGTCCAGGAGGAGGGAACGAAGGGAGCCCGCGCACGGAACGGCGACAAGAAGGAGGAGGCTGCACCAGGCGGTACCTGCGGCGGCAGCACCCGGTCCCTGACCTACATCGTGGCGATCATGGGACTGCTCTGTTGCGGAACCTTCTTCATGGATCTGTTCGGATACTCCCAGTTCGATGCGGGGTTGGTGACCACGCTGATTTCTAACCCCCACATCCCCCGGTGGTCACTCTCCGTGGTGGATGTGGTCAACACCTTCTCCGTGGTCATCATGAACGTCATCCTCCTGCCCAGGTTGAAGAACGTCAACCATGTCCGCCTCCTGCGCACGGTGCCGATCTTCTGGGCAGCCGCATGGGTCATCATCGTCCTGGGGCTTCGACTGTCGACCTCTGCCGGGGCCCTGGCCGCGGCCTCCCTGGGAATCATGATCTTCGGGCTGGGTGAGGTACTGATGGGGATCTCCCAGCCCGTCGTGGTGGCCGAACTGGCGGGACCGGCCTACAGCGGTCGGCTCTTCGGCATGCTCAACACGGCCACATCCCTGGGATACATCGTGGGCCCCATGTTCGCCTCCTATGTGCTGAACGGGCGTGAGACCATCCCCCTCCTGTACATGTGCGCCATAGGACTGGTGGTCCTGAGCCTGCCCTGGTTCCTCTTCATCCCCTCCCGCAACCGATAGCTGCAGGGGCGGAACCAGGGCAGGCAGGGGACCCACGGCTCAGCCCGTGCCGCCGGCCGGGGCCTCGGCCCGTTTCAGGGTGCCCCAGTTCAGGTTCCACAACTCGTCGGCCCGCTTGGCCACGGACTTCGAGTGGGTGACCACAATCACGCACTTGTCGTCATTGTGGGCCAGATCCACCAGGATGTCCATGATCTTGGTGCGCGTTTCCCCGTCCAGGCTGCCGGTCGGCTCGTCGGCGATGATCACAACCGGATCGTGGGCCAGGGCACGGGCTATCCCCACACGCTGCTGCTCCCCTCCCGACAGGTTGGAGACCTGACGCCGGGCTGTCGTCCCGTCGATGCCCACCCGTTCGAGCAGGGCCAGGGCCGATTCGGTCTTTCGCCGATCCTTCACCCCGCTGATCTGCATGGACAGGACGATGTTCTCGACCGCGCTGGCCCTGTTGAGCAGGTTGTACCCCTGGAAGACCGTACCGATCTGCCTGGCGCGGTACCGGTCCCTGTCCATGTCGGCCAGGTCCGCACCCATGTAGAGCACCCGTCCGCCCGAGGCCGTGTCCAGCCCCGCCAGGAGGGAGAGGAGGGTGGTCTTACCCGCCCCTGACCTGCCCATGATGCAGGTCAGGTCACCCTTACGGAATCCTGCGTTGATCCCGCCGAGGACCATCCTGCTCTGCTTGCTGTACCTGTAGGAGACGTTCTCCAAAGCAATGATGTCCATTGTTTTCCTCACTTCCCTTCCGAGAGGAGTTTTCTGGGCTGGCAACGATTGACCGAGACCATCCCCACCAAACCGGACAGGACCACCATGCCCATGGATACCCCGGAGATCTGGGCCAGGGTTGATGCGTCCATCCCCGGATTGATTGTGGCCGGTTTCAGATCCGGCTGGCTGGTGGGCTGCCCGGCCATGACGATGTTGGTCGGTCCACCGTTCCCATCCGTCTTCTCCGCCTGGGCGCTGGATTCCTGCTGCCCGGTCAGGAGGGAGTCGGCCAGGGGTTGGGCCGCGGCCGTGCCGATGCCCAATCCAAGGACCAGGCAGACGGCCACCATGGCGACTGTCTCGCTGATCAAGCCCAGGGAGACCTTCCACCCCTTCATCCCTACGGCACGCAGGACACCGATCTCATAGGCCCTGGAACGCATGGCCATCAGGCAGAGGAAGAGCAGGACCAACCCGCCAAGGACCAGGACCAGGGCCAGGAAAATGGTCGCCAGCCTGCGCAGGCTCTCCACCGGTGCCACCACCTTCCGGTAGGCTGCCTCATCGGTGCTGACCTTGAAATCGTCCGGCAGTCCCTTGGCCTTCAGCTCCTTGCGGAAGGCATCGAGCTGGTCCGGGTTCTTCAGGTAGAACCTGGGATCCAGGTAGCCCTGCTTGGCGAAGGCCGGCATCTTCTCGGCGGTCTGCCGGGAGGTGATGACCTCGTTGCCCCGGTTGAGCATGGGGGTCTTGAACTGCTGCTGGGCCTGGCCACTCATGACGGAATCGGAGTAGATGCCCGCAATGCGCAGAGGGAAGCCCTTGTCACTCGAATCCAGGCTGGTGAAGGTGACGGTGTCACCCACCTTGAGGTGGTTGAGTCTGGCCAGCTCCTGACTGATCAGGCAGTCATGGTCGCCCGAGTACCTGTGCCCCTCCACGATGTGGCGCTTGCCGTTGGCAAAGTCTTCGCTGATGGAGGGGTCGCTGTACCCCACCAGGCTGGATTTGGGCATCTCGGTCATGCCCGCCGGGCCGCCCATGGGGATCCCCTGGTCCTGGTCCTGCTCTTCATCGAGCATGGTCAGCCCCTTGACGTTTCCCGACATGTGGGCCGTATAGACGGTCTTCCGGAGAAGCCGGGACCTGCCGAACTCCAGGTACTGGGCGGTGGTGGGTTGCCTGACCTTGCCCTGGGTGGCCTTGGCCATGTCCGGTGCCAGGGTCACCTTGGACCCGAACTGCCCGTGGTACCCCTGGATGAGGGAGCCCGAGGCATTCCTGATCAGCACGCCCATGGTGCAGATGACGATGATGGAGAGGGCAGTGCCGGCGAAAAGGAGGCCGCGCCCCCGGTACCTCCGGATATTCTTCATTGCATTGGTGATGATGTACAAATCAGGTCCCTTTCGGTAGGAT
>NZ_CALYOY010000066.1 GCF_945269915.1 uncultured Bifidobacterium sp.
TCGTAGTCGATGGAGACGATGTTGGCCTCGGGATAGGTCCTGCGGATCTTGCCGAACATGCCGCGCCCCGTCACATGGTTGGGCAGGCAGGCGAAAGGCTGGGCACAGACGATGTTGGGGGCGCCGGACTGGATCAGCTCGATGATCTCGCCGGTCAGGAGCCAGCCCTCGCCGGCCTGGACCCCAAGGGAGGTGACCGTAGCCGCCTTCTGCCTCAGCTTGCTGATGTGGGCCGGAATGTCGAACTTCCCCTTGGAGGCCTTGAAACCGGCGATCATCGGTGCACGGTAGACGTCCGCCGCCCTGAGGACGATCTTCTTGACACCCACCTGGCCGCCGGTGCCCAGCATCTCCTCGTTCCACTCGGCATTGGAGATTCCATTGACCATGAAGTCGCAGACCCCCGGCAGGACCGCCTCGCACCCCTGGCTCTCAATCAGGTCGACCACATGGTTGTTGGCGTCAGGATGATACTTGACCAGGATTTCTCCGACCACGCCCACCCTGGGTTTGCGGGGTATGTCACGCAGGGGCAGGTCATCGAAGGCCCGGATCATCCGCTTCATCAGGGTGTTGTAGGGCAGGTAGCCGCGGCCGTAAACCCTCCTGGCGGTCTTGGAGTATCCGTGGTGCTCGATGGTCTCCTTGCAGATCGTGTCCCAGAGCTTGTAGAGCCTGTTGGCCGAGCCGGGCTCCTGCTCATAGGGTCGGATCCTGAGCAGGCACTCGATCATGGCGTCACCCAGGTAGAAGGCCTTGACGGCACGGTGCAGGAGGGCCGGGGTGACCCGAAGGCCAGGATTGGCCCTGAACCCCTGAACGCTCAGCGTGATGATGGGCACATAGCCGTATCCGGCATCGGCCAGGGCCTTGCGCAGGAGGCCGTAGTAGTTGGTGGCCCTGCACATGCCGCCGGTCTGGGTGACGATGACCGCACACCTATGGGGGTCGAACTTCCCCGAGATGAAGGCGTTGACCAGCTGGCCCACCACGATGATGGCCGGGAAGCAGGCGTCGTTGTTGACATACTTGACCCCGGTGTTGATGTCTTCGGCCGTGGCGTGCTTCAGCAGCTCGAAGTGGTAGTCGGCACTGGAGAAGACCGCCTCCAGGAGGGAGAAGTGCACGGGCGACATCTGTGGTGCCACTACGGTGTACTTGTGCCCCATGGCCTTGGTGAAGCGATGCTCCTTGGCATACTTGGACATGGTCGGCTTGGCAGCAGCCTCACCGGTCTTGGCATCCATGTCACCCTTGGGTCCGGTACCTGCCTGCTTCTCCGCATCCTGCCCCTGGGCGGTTCCGGTCTTTACCGACCCCTGGTCCGCCTCCTTCTGCCGCGAGGCCATGGCCTCCCGCATGGGCCTGATGCCCATGGGGTGGAGGCTCACCAGACCCTGGTCGCTCTTATCGTGCAGGGCGACGAACCGGGCCAGGGCCACGATATCGGCCTTGTTTCCGGACAGGCTGATCCTCTGGGCGTTCGTGGACCGGAACCCGTCGGATTGTGCCTTGACGGGCGCAGCGGCCCCTTCGGTCCCTTCCACCTCTATAGTGCTTTCGGCAGCATCTTCATTGACGGAATCCAAGGAAATACCGGTATCCTCCTCCTGGACCCCACCAAGGGAGAGGTCGGCATTCTCGGCTTGGGCAGCCGCCGGGACCTCGCCTGCCGCGTTCATGTCCAGATCACGCTGGTGGCGTTCATCCATGGCGGCCTTCAGCGAGCGCAGACGAATCTTGGCGGCCCCCAGGTTGGAGACCTCGTCGATCTTCAGCTGGGTATAGACATCGCCCTTGTCGGCCAGGATCTCCTGGACCTGATCGGTGGTGATGGCATCCACACCGCACCCGAAGCTGACCAGCTGGACCAGCTGCAGGTCGGGGTACTCGGAGACGAACCGCGCCGCGGAATACAGCCTGGAGTGGTAGGCCCACTGGTCGGTCACCCTCAGGGGCATCTTTTGCCGGCCGTCGCCGAAGTTCGGAACCGTCTTGCGGAACTCGCCGGCATTGGGGTTGTTGGAGGCCAGGGCACGTTCCCCCGCGGCAGGGATGATGTAATCGCTCAGCTTGGGCATATCGTGCACGTCCAGCTCACAGATGGAGTCCTCGGAGAGCACGGCCATGCCCAGGGAACAGATGGTCTCGGGGATGCCGTGGTTGACCTCGGGATCCACATGGTAGGGCCTGCCGGACAGGACCACACCCTTGACCCCGTACTCCTGCATGTAGGCCAGGGCCCGCAACCCCTCCTGCCGGACATCCTCCTTGAAACGGGCATCCTCGCGGTAGGCCTCCTGGACGGCGCCCCGGGCCTCCTCCTCGCCAACGCCGGCCCAGTCGAAGACCTTGACGACCCGCTCGACCATCTTCTCCCTGTTGGACAGGTTGAAGTAGGGCCTCATGAACCGGACCCCATCCTCCTTGAGTTCGGCCATGTTGGCCTCGATCACCACCGGATAGTTGGCCACGATGGGGCAGTTGTAGTGGTTGTCCGTGTCGGGCACCAGCTCCTGCTCATAGGTGACACAGGGGTAGAAAATGGTCTTGATCCCCTTGTCCAGGAGCGAGTGGATGTGCCCATGGACAAGCTTGGCCGGGTAACAGATGTTCTCGGAGGCGATGGATTCCATCCCGCTCTCGAAGAGCTCGTGGTTGGACCTTCCCGAAATCATGACCCGGAATCCCAGGCTGGTCAGGAGGGTGAACCAGAACGGGTAGTCCTCGTACATGTTGAGCACCCGGGGGATGCCGATATCGCCCCTGGTGGCCTTGTCCGGGGTCAGGCGGCGGTAGGCGAAGGCCCTCTTGTACTTGAAGTCGTAGAGATTGGGCCTGTCGGAGCGCCTCCGGTTCTTATCCCCGCCACGTTCGCAGCGGTTCCCCGTCACGTAGCGGCCGCCGTCCTCGAATTCGGTGATGGTCAGCTTGCAGTGGTTCTGACAGAGCTTGCAGACATCGTGGGTGGTGGTCATGGACAGGTTGTCCAGCTGTTCCCCGGCCAGGATGGAGCTGACCACATGGCCGTCCTCGACCTGGATGTCCGGCATGGTGGACCTGAACCCCTGCTCGTTCTTGGCGCCGGTCGCAGTCGGATCCTGAGGGTGCCCCTTGACGGGACCACGGGGTTCGGCCTTCCTGGCCGCCGCCCCGGAAACCCCGGCCCCGCCTGGAACCGGTGCCTTGTTGGGGGTCGTGGGGGTGGCCCCCATCGACTTGCCCCCGTCGCGCAGGGCGATGGAGGGATGCCCAAGGCGTGGGTTGTCCGCCACGGCCGCCTCGACCTCCTCGTTCTGGGGGCAGTGCATGCGGGCCGTCAGGGCGGCACCATA
>NZ_CALYOY010000067.1 GCF_945269915.1 uncultured Bifidobacterium sp.
GTTAAACACGACCTGACAGTAAATCACCAATGAGGATGAGGCTTCATGTTTATTCCACGCTACTACGAGGACCCCTCCAGACTGCATGTGGGGACCCAACCCAATCGCTCCTACTTCATCCCGGCTTCGGGGCCGATGGATTCCAGGGGTGACAGGAGGAAGGAGTCCGACCGTTACCTGGATCTGGATGGTGCCTGGGATTTTCGCTACTATCCCAGTCTCTATGACCTGGACGCAGAAATCGCCCTAGCCCAGGAGAGTGGTGAGCCCCTCTTCTATCAGGAGGACTTCGATCCTCAGACCGATGCCGGGCATGGGGTGTTCAAGCCCATCGCCGTGCCAGGGGTCTGGCAGACCCAGGGGTATGACAATCCTCAGTACACCAACGTGCAGTACCCCTTCCCCTTCGATCCGCCCATGGTCCCCCAGGACAACCCCTGTGGAATCTATCTGCGGACCTTTGAATACCAACCTGACGCCAGAGCCCCCCGTGCCCTGCTGGACTTCGACGGGGTGGATTCCTGCTTCTACCTCTGGGTGAACGGTGAACTGGTGGGGTACAGCCAGGTCTCCCACTCCACCAGCGAATTCGATGTGACCGATCACCTCAGGCCGGGGCGTAACCGTCTTGCCGTTCTGGTGCTCAAGTGGTGCGACGGCAGCTACCTGGAGGACCAGGACAAATTCAGGATGAGCGGCATCTTCCGTGATGTCTATATCCTGCGCCGCCCCGAAGGCGGCATCCGGGATTACTTCGTCCATACCGACCTGGCACAGGACAATTCCCAGGCCTGGGTCACCGTGGATCTCGACCTGTCGCCCACCGGCCAATCGGCTAAACCGACAGTCAGGGCCAGACTTGTGGACTCGGCGGGACATGAGGTCGCCAGGGGTGCAACCGAGGGGGGCGGGGACCGGACCAGTCTGACCCTGGAGGTTGCCCATCCCCGTTTGTGGAATGCCGAGGACCCGCAGCTCTACAGGTTGGAGCTCTCCACCAGGGCCGATGGCCTGGAGGAGGGATCCATGGAGGATCCTGACGAGTTCATCACCGACCATATCGGCCTGCGCAGCGTGAGTGTCGATGGGCAGGTGGTCAAGGTCAACGGCTCTCCCATCAAGATCCATGGTGTCAACCGGCACGATGGGGACCCCAGGACGGGCTTCGCCATAGACCAGGATCAGATCATGCGCGATCTGGTGCTGATGAAGGAGCACAACGTCAATGCCATCCGCACTTCCCACTATCCCAACGCACCGCAGTATTACGCCCTGTTCGATCAGATGGGCTTCTACGTGGTGGCCGAGGCCGACCTGGAGACCCACGGTATCGAATCCCTCTATCATGGTCCCGACTGGAAGGAACCTGAGTACTGGAATGGCAAGATAGCCGACGACCCCGTCTTCACCCAGTCCATCCTGGACAGGGTCCAGCGCAGTCTGGAACGCGACAAGAACCATCCCTCGATCATCATCTGGTCCATGGGCAACGAGAGCGGGTACGGGTGCGGGATCGAGGCGGCCCTGGCCTGGACCAAGCAGCGAGACCCCTCGCGACTGACCCATTACGAGTCGGCGATCCACGGTTCACCCAGGACCGACCTCGATTACTCCAATCTGGATATCACCTCCAGGATGTACCCCTCCATCCGCCAGATCGAGGATTACTTCACACCCGAGGGTCCCCATGGCATCAGTTCACACGGGGATGACGGGGATGGGGGTCGACGGCCCTACTTCCTGTGCGAGTTCTGCCACGCCATGGGATTGGGGCCGGGCGATCTTGAGGACTACTTCCGCGTTTTCCAGGACCATCCGGGCATTCTGGGTGGATGCGTCTGGGAGTGGGCCGACCATGCCATTGATCAGGGACGGGCCCGGGACGGCCGCCGGGTCTACACCTATGGTGGCGATCATGGTGAGTATCCCAACGATGGCAACTTCTGCATGGATGGTCTGGTCTATCCTGACCGGTGCCCCCATACCGGGCTGGAGGAGTTCAAGAACGTCTTTCGTCCGGCCAGGGTGGTTGGTTTCGATCCGGTCGATGGCGCAATTCGCCTGCACAATTACCTGGACTTCACCTATCTGGACGAGTATCTGACCCTGTCCTGGACCGTGCTCAGGGACGGGGAACCTGCATCCTCCGGGAATCTGGCGGGGGAGGCCGAGGCTGATCTGCACATCGCCCCCCACCAGGAGGGAGGGGTCAGGCTCCCCGATGTGGAGTGGCCCGATCGGGGACGGGTGACCCTACTGGTTTCCTACGTCTTGAAGAAGGACGATCGGAATCTTCCCCAGGGGCACGTCCTGGGGTTCGATGAGTTGGATGCCGCCGCCATGGGGCTGGAGGAGCGGCCCAACAGCCTGGCGGAAATCATCCGGGAAGGGCAGGGTCACGGTCGGCAAAGCCCCGCCCGACCCATGACCAAGGAAGGAGCCGGCACGATCGAGGTGGAAGGCGAGGATTGGCGGTATGTCTTCAACAGACGCACCGGCATGCTGGATACCGCAATCGTGGCCAACCGACAGATTCTGACGGCCCCCGTCCAGGTCAATGTCTGGCGGGCTCCCACCGACAACGATGCCACCATCAAGCAGGAGTGGTTCAAAGCCCAATACGATCGGACCGTGACCCGGGCGTACGAATCCAGTCTGGATATTGACGAGGATCACGATCGCACCATAATCCGCGGCGACCTGGCCCTGGTGTCACCGGGTATCCAGCCCCTGGGCCGCATTGAGGCCACCTGGTCCCTTGACGGTCGGGGAGGGCTGGATCTTGGGCTGAACTTCCACAAGGACGCCGACTTCCCCGTCCTGCCGAGGTTCGGTATCCGTCTCTTCCTGCCCAGATCCATGGACAGGGTGACCTATTGCGGATACGGGCCATACGAGAGCTACAGGGACATGCACCGGGCCAGCCACTATGGCGTCTTCTCCAATACCGCCGAAGGTCTGGTGGAGCATTATCTGCGCCCCCAGGAGAACGGGTCACGTTTCGGTTGCGATTATCTGATGGTTGAGGATGACAGGTCCGTCCTGGAGGTCGCCGGTGACACCCCGGTCTCCTTCAGCTGCTCGCCATACACCCAGGAGGAGCTGACGGGCCAGGGCCACGACTACGAACTGCGGGAATGCGGCTCCACCGTACTCTGCCTGGATTACGCCACGGCGGGTATCGGCTCCAACAGCTGCGGCCCCGTCCTGGCCCCTGCATATCAACTGGATGAAACCGAGATCACCTTCGGCCTGCATCTGAGGGTCCGGCCCCGCTAGTTTCCCGA
>NZ_CALYOY010000068.1 GCF_945269915.1 uncultured Bifidobacterium sp.
GGGAAGTCCAGCCACTCGACCGGGGACTGGCCGTTCTGGGCCGGGGTGATGGCGACGTGGGTCATGGAGGAGTTCCTTGACGCCCCGTGCCAGTGCCTGACCCCCGCAGGGCAGAAGACCACATCGCCCGGCTTGAGCTGCCGGGGTTCATGACCCTCCTCCTGTTCCCAACCCAGGCCGGCCGTAACCAGGAGGAGCTGGCCATGGGGGTGGGTGTGCCAGCGGTTGAAGCAGCCGGGGGCGAAGGTGACGTTGCCTGCCGAGCATTCCGCATCCGGTTCGGTCAGGTGGTGCAGCCAGGCATGACCGGTGAAGTTGGGGCCATCGGCCGGGTCGCCCAGGGGGTAGGGGCCGGAGTCGGGAAGATCGCTGGTCTGGTCTCCGGCCCGGGTCCCGCCCTCGCCTGCCGCCGTGTCCTCGTTGCCGAAGATCTCCTTGGCCAGGTTGAAGGCGCTCCAGGCCTTGGGCCATCCGGCATAGAAGGCCAGCTGGGTGATCAGTTCCACCATCTCGGATCGTGTGACCCCGTTGCGCCTGGCCAGGTTCATGTGGCTCTGGAGCTGGGGGAAGAGGCCCATGGCCATCAGCCCGGCGCAGGTGATCATGCTCCGGTCGTGGGCCGAGAGTTCCTCCTCGCGGGACCAAACCTGGCCGAAAAGCACGTCGTCGTTGAAGTGGGCGAAGAGGGGTGCGAAGTCGCCGAGCTGATCGTGCCCAGCCGTCTGTTTGATTGCCATGATGGTTTCTCCTTCTTTCATATCTGCCGTCGTCACTGATACATCAACGATATCCGGCCCTCCCGGGTCTTGCCTATCAGGGCACTCGGGCGTCCGGAATGCCGTCAGCCCACCCAGACCGGCCTGTCGCCGTCTGTGCCTGGTCGGGATATCCCCAGGCTGGCGCGGCTGTGTTCGGCAGGGCCGGCCAGGATCTTTTCAATCAGGTCCGCTATGGAATTCCGGGATACGGTCGTCCCCCTGTACGGCTGACCCTTCTCGGTCAGTTCGTAGTCCCTGTCGGGCTGGTCATCCATATATGCGGCGCGGATGATTGTGTAGTCCAGGTCGGAATCCTCGATGATCCGTGCCGCCCGGCGGGTGTCCTCCATGACCTCATGACCGCAGGACTCCTCGACCCACCGGCCGAATTCGCCCGGCACCTCATGGTAGAGCCCGAGTCCGGTAATCCAGATCAGGCGCTTGACCCCTGCCTGGTCCATGGCCCGGACCGTCTTCTCGGCCATGGGTTCGAATCGGCCACCCAGGTCGGCGAGGACCATGGTCTGGCCCTGCATCGCTTGGAGAAGACGGGGGTAGTCGTTCACGTCCCCTTCGGTGATGGTCTCCCTGGATGGGTCGAGGACGGGAAGTCGGTCGGCGCTGCGCAGGTACTCGGTCAGGTGGGTGTCGTCCTCGCCGGCCAGCAGATCCTTCCGGACCAGGCGGGCTATACGACCGTTGGCGCCCAGTATCAGCAGATTTGTCATGGTGCCTCCCGATGGCGTGTTCCTGAACTCCATCTATACGCCTTGAAGTGGGCTTGAAGTCAAGGGGCCTGCGCAGGTGAAGGATTCGTCTCAAAGCGAGAGTCGGAACTGGAGCTTGTGCGGGCGTCTGTGTAATATCTGATACCAACTTGGTAGATATCCACGCAGCGTTTCGGGTTTGGCCCCTTCCGACTTCGTTCGACAGGCCCCCGAAGCGTTGACTACTCCGTGGCATGAGCAGGAGAGTGGTATGACTGGGTCAACCAGCGGTTCCAAGCAGACACAACCCCTCGTAACAGGCGGAACTCCGTCCGGACAGGGGCATCCCTTCCCTGATGGGGCCGCCTCGGTGGCCCCAGCCGGCCAGGCGGCGACCGCACGGTCGGGGAATTTCGATGCCCGACTGGATGATCCCTCGGTGCTTGAGGCGGATCAGGTCTGCAAAGCCCTGAATGTCGATCCGGCCCACGGGCTGGATGAGGACGAGGCCGCCCGGCGGCTGGGGAGGTTCGGCCCCAACGAGCTGGCCGGCGCCCCTCCGGTGCCAGCCTGGCGCAAGTTCCTCCAGCAGTTCAAGGACCCCCTGGTCTACCTCCTCCTGGCCGCCACGGCCATATCCCTGGTGGCCTGGGTGGTGGAGCGGTCCCACCCCTCGGCCGGTGGGGGCGAACCCCTCCCCTTCGATGCCATCGTGATTGTGGCCATCCTGCTTCTCAACGCATGTCTGGGTTATGCCCAGGAGGCCAAGGCCGAACGTGCCGTGGACGCCCTGGCCAGCATGACGGCCCCCCACGCCTCCGTCCTGCGTGGGGGGCAGGTGGTCAGTCTGGAAACCAGCCGGATCGTTCCGGGTGATGTGGTCATTCTGGCCGAGGGCGACACGGTCAGTGCGGATGGCCGCCTCCTGACCGCGGCCGGCCTACGCGTGGCCGAGGCCTCCCTGACCGGCGAATCCCTGCCCGTAAGCAAGCGACCGGCCAGGCTGAGCGGGACCACCGCCCTGGGTGACCGGACCAACATGGCCTTCAACGGCACCGCAGTGACCCAGGGCACGGGCCGGATGGTCGTGACCTCCACCGGCATGGGCACCCAGGTGGGCCGCATCGCCAGTATGCTGGCCAACACCGAGGAGGAACCCACCCCCCTCCAGAAGGAGATGGCCCGGGTTTCCAAGATCCTGGGCCTGGCTGTCTGTGTCATCGCCGTCCTGGTCCTGGCCGCCCTGGCCGTCATGGAAGGCTTCCATACCATCCAGGACCTGATCGACTCCCTCCTCATGGCGGTCTCCCTGGCCGTGGCGGCCGTCCCCGAGGGGCTCACCGCCATCCTGACCGTGGTCCTGGCCCTGGGTGTGCAACGCATGGCCAAGCACCATGCCATCGTCAAGAAGCTCAGCTCGGTGGAGACCCTGGGGTCGGCCTCGGTCATCTGCTCCGACAAGACCGGTACCCTGACCCGTAACGAGATGACCGTGGAGCGGGTCGTGGTCCCCTCCGGGCAGGTCAGCCTCACTGGCACCGGGTACAATCCTGAAGGGTCGATGACCCGGGTGGCCTCGCAGGGACCGTCGGCCGATACGGATGTGGACCCCTCCCTGGTCGACGAGGTCATGCAGACCCTGATGGTCGGGTCCGTCGCCAACGATGGAGGTCTGCGCCAGGAGGCTGGTGACTGGTCCGGGGCC
>NZ_CALYOY010000069.1 GCF_945269915.1 uncultured Bifidobacterium sp.
CGGCCCGGACGGGTCACACCACCCACCGGCGTCACCTTCACCCAGGCCGGTGCAGGACTCGACTACGCCTTGGCCCTCGGATCCGACGGAAGCATCTATTCCTGGGGAGACAGCAGTGAGGGTGAACTGGGACGCGATCCCAACGAGGATACGCCGGCCGGCCGGCCGACACGCGTAGAAGCACCCGACGGGGTCCGTTTCACCCAGGTCAGTGCTGGTTCATCACATGCTATGGCTCTAGACTCCGATGGGAATATCTATTCCTGGGGAGACAACAGCAGCGGCCAACTGGGACGCAGTCCTGATGGCGGCACGCCCGCCAACAGGCCGGCACGCGTAGCGGCAGCCGACGGGGTCCGTTTCACCCAGGTCAGTGCAGGATTCGGCTATTCCCTAGCCCTGGGTTCCGATGGAGACGTCTATACGTGGGGGGCTACCAGCAATGACGATCCTTCGGGAAACATCAACGGCGACATCCTGGGACGTGATCCGAGCTTCAGTACGCCCGCCAATCGGCCAGGACCCGTGGCGGCACCCGACGGGGTCCGTTTCACCCAGGCCAACGCGGGATGGTCACATGTCCTGGCGCTCGGCTCCGACGGGAACCTCTACACCTGGGGGGTCAACGACACCTCCACTCTGGGGCGCGATCCCAGTGATATCACGCCGGCCAATCGGCCAGGACGCGTAGCGGCACCCGACGGGGTCCGTTTCACCCAGGCCAACGCCGCATACCACCATTCCATGGCGATCGGCTCCGACGGGAACCTCTACACCTGGGGGTGGAACGATTGGCTGCAACTGGGGCACGCGATCATGAACGGCGCACAGGACTTCCTGCCGGGGATGGTCCCATTCCCCCTGCGAGTCATGCCCACCCACGTACGTTTCGGTCAAGATGAAGGAACAAGTCCTGTGGACAATACGGATGGCACCTGGAGAGTGACCGCACCCGGCCATGACCCAGGCAACGTGACGGTCACCATCGATTGGTCCCTGAACGAGGTAGGACAGACCCCTGACACCACCAACACGTATAGATATACGCCTATAGGCAATCTGCCCCTAACCGGAGGTAAAGGAATTCTCCTGATGATCCTGGTCGGCTTGGCTTTCATGATTGCCGCCACCAAATTCCACAGATATCGAACAAGCACCCACTGACAAACTTCACTCGAGTAAGCAGGTCCGGACCGCGACAATCCCCAATACAACGGTCCGGACATCAGGTGGCCCCATCCCCTCCCCCAACTGGGATGGGGCCACCATTTTCCAATTCTCAGCCCATCGGCGCACACTGCTTTTCGTCCAAACGGCTCGGGGAACATGATTACCCCGCACTCGCCTGAAATCATCATCAGCCGAGCGAGTCTTTACCGATATTGACGTGGGTCCCATGCAGATCACGTTTCAAGCAACAAACATGATCGAAAGGCGAGGAGATAAATATTGCCAGCACACCGATTCCGCCATCCTGAGAAACAGCTGACGACCGGTCCCCGTCATATCTTCATCGCGGCGTCCAACATCATGAACCGATATTCGCCCCGGCCGAAAACCGATGAGTGCATGCATTCGCGTTCATCAACACGGCCACCATCCTTGTGCGAGCCATGGTGAACCGGCTTTACAGCCACCCGGGATCGATGTCTGCATCAGACGACTCCCGGCTCGGGCAGCCAAAGCTCCCGGGTCTTTTCATCGGTTCACCGATAGGTCCCCGCGCTGGAGGCGGCATCACACCAGGCAATGGTCAAGCCCATAACCATTGAGTTCCCACCCATCAACCCTCCCGGCAGCTTGTAGACTTTGCTGCAGCCCTTGCATTGCAAATCCACCATATGGCGGTAATCCTGCGGCCGCTTACGGATGAAAAGCGACGGCGGTTCCCGTTGGTCATATCTGCATCTGGATTTTTACACGATGATGCACCTCCTATCATCACGTACAGGATGAGATATGGCTTTGATCACTAGAGGGGTCGCCGGATTCCAAGCCGGGACGATACCGTCGGCCGAAAACATAAAGCCATCGTTCCCTGTAATATCCATTCTTCTGACAGTCGAACACCAACCAGACTCACGGCCGCTGTAATCCCGGGATTCCACCTTCCTGTTCCTTGTGCGCATATAGGATCGGCGATGGCCTAAACCGTGTGAACCACCGCGCCAATGCCGGCACCCAGTATCGGGATGGCGGAGATCAGCCGGTCCGCTCCGACAGGCCTTCCTATTACCCTGCCACGTTCACCGATACCATCCTTGCATTCCACAGCTTGGCATGCCACACGGTATTGGCGACGCAGCGTTCTGGATGGTCAGATTCAAGACCTGTTCCGATGCGACCCAACGGGAAGACGGCTTCATGAAAATCACCACGATCATGACAACGAGGTCGTGGGATACCCCTGGCCTGGAAGCCTCATCCTGCCGACTCGATTGGTCACTCGGTCTTCGGCCAAGACAACGATTGCCATGCCGACCGCGTCACGGAGGAACCGGCAATCCGTCCGACAATGAAAACTGCCGCGCTCCCATATGCGATCAGTCATGATGAAGATGTGTTGGCTCATCATCAAGGAGACCAACTTGACCAGAGGACATGAGGGATGGATACACATCACACCATGGGCTGCGATTTCCCTGTGCGATCTTCTCCGTCAACGGCAATGCAAAATACCCCATGAAAGGGCACTAGCCAAAGACCTACAGAAAGTGACCGCGAGTAGGTGGTCATAGACCTGAGCTGAGGAATACTCATGACGATCATGGGCATCGCCAGTCTCGCAACCAGTAGGTAGGTGGGACTGGCCACCCTGCCATTGCTGGATCATCTCGAATTCCTTATCTACTGCGAAATTGAAAATCGGACGTCCTCCGTCGAATCTGGACAGGTCAATCGTTTTCATCCCAAACGAACAGAATTGCGGTTTGCTTGAACATGAAAGACACCAGATGCCGAGCAATGATTGTCATAACACCCGCTGGCGTTCAATCAGCCCCCTCCGCCCCGAAACCGGATGACCGCCAGGTTCCCTGCCGAAAGCTGATATGGTCATGCGACAGAACAAGAACCAACCACGTTTCATGATGGGA
>NZ_CALYOY010000070.1 GCF_945269915.1 uncultured Bifidobacterium sp.
AAGCGTGTGGGGTGCTTGTTGGCCCAGGCCAGGGGCCATGCGCCCAGGGCCAGGGCGGCAATCATGATCATGGCGCTCAGGCCGAAGAGGATCGTGTAACCGTGGGGGAGGTCGACGATCATGCCCCAGAGCAGGGCGGCGAAGGCTGAGGCGAAGGAGCCGGCCATCTGGATCCGTGAGTAGATGTCGGTGTAGTTCCTGGTGCCGAAGACCGACCGGACCAGGAGGGGGGTCTGTACCGTGGGGCAGGCGTATACGAACCCGAATCCGAAGGCGCCCAGCAGGAGGAGGATGGTCATGGAGGGGAAGGACCACATCAGGAAGACGCCCAGAAGGCCACCCCCGATGCCTATTCCCAGGCCCCAGACGATGTTCCTGTCGTTGATCATGCCCAGGAGGATCTTCCCGACGGCCTGGCCCACCATGCAGGAGGAGGCGATCAGACCGGCGTAGGTCGCCATGGAGGGGATGGATGTCGCGTAGGAGGGGAGGAACTGGTAAATGGTCTGGTTCATCGTGATCAGTCCGCAGAATACGGCCATTGACCAGAAGGCCGGTGAACGCATGGCCTGGGCCGCGGTCATTCCCCGACCCGGCGGCTGGGCTTCCGGTTCCTGGGTCTTGCATTCAGCAGAATCTTTGTTTTCGGCTCCTGCTTCCTCTTCGACCTCCTCGGCCCCATATGGTTTCAGTCCCATATCAGCCGGGCTGGTCCTGACAACGAAGATGGTGAAGGGGAGCGTCGCCACCAGGATGATCAGGCCGAAGACCAGGTATCCGCGCCGCCACCCGTCCGGTGCCGAGCTGATGATTGAATTCCCCAGCTGGTTGAAGATGGCTCCGCCGATGCCGGTGAAGGCCATGCAGAGACCGATGCAGAAGCCGACCCTCTTCGTGAACCAGGCGTTGATCAGGGTGGGCACGGCCAGGTAGATGATGGAGGGCATCCCCATTCCCATGATCACCCCGCAGATGTAGAACTGCCACATCCGGTTGCAGAACGACATGCACAGGCACCCGATCCCGGCCAGGAGGGTGCTGACGGTCAGGACGATCCGGATGTCGAGTCGGCTCATCAGGCGGCCGGCGATCGGCAGGAAGACCACCATGGTGATGCTGAAGAGGCTGAAATATCCGGTGAAGGCGGCCTTGGGCACGTGGAAGTAGCGGCTGACAGGGGTGAAGAATATCCCTGCGCAACTGCAGATCAGAGAGACCGTGATGCCGGTGAACACGATGCCCGAAATGACGATCAGATAATGGTAAGGGCTTCCCTTGGGTCTGACTGGCCTGGTGCATGGGGATTGATCGGATGCTGACATGGCTTCTGGGCCTTTCGTGTGGTCCTGTCCGACTGGAAAACTTCCCGGTCATGGTGGTATTGATGCCATGGCCATCATGACCCGTCTGGAGGTCGATCCTCTTCGGGAGGCGTCGCAGGGAGGAGGGGTTGCCACTCCATTGATACCCCGTTACCTTATCTCTCGCCCGTGTCAGTATCTTCCGCCGATATCCCCGATGAATCTGCGTCCCCGACGTTCCTGATCGGTATGGTGTGCATGGTGGATTCCGGCCGAGTCATCCCCCCCCCCCCCCATTCGCATGCAGTCCTCCTATAAGATGGGCTCCGGAACACCGTGGCTTTGGGACCTGCTGAGGTATCGGAAGGTGAGTTTGTCTGCGATTGCCATGGTGCCGACTAGTTCTTTTCAGTGTCCAGCAGTATCGTACCTTGCGGCGGATTGTGATCTATGGCTCCCACGATCGTGTGGGGCATATACGGTTCCTCCATGTAGGTGATTTCTTCGGGTGTGAGCCGAAGGTCCAGTGCCGCCGCCGCATCGTCGAAGTGACCGGCCTTGGTGGCGCCGATGATCGGTGAGGCCACGCCCTTGGCCCATTGCCAGGCGATGGCCACCTGTGACATGGGAACCCCATGGTCGTCCGCGACCTTGGCCACCCGCCGCACGATGGCCATGTCGTTCTCCTCGGCACGGTCGTACTTGCCGCGAGACACATTATCGGTCTCGCTGCGTAGGGTGTCGGTTGTCCATGTGGGTCGTGTCAGATGACCGGCCGCCAATGGGCTGTATGGCATGAGCGATACCCCCATCTGCCGGCATATGGGTATGAGTTCACGCTCGTCTTCGCGATAGAGCAGGTTGTAGTGGTTCTCCATGGCGGAGAACCGGGTCCATCCGTTATCACGGGCTGCTATCTGCATGTTGTGGAACTGGTATCCGTACATGGCCGATGCGCCCAAAGCGCGTACCTTTCCGGACCTGACCAGGTCGTCCAGGGCCTGCATGGTCTCTTCGATGGGTGTTTCGTAATCGAACCGGTGGATGATGTAGAGGTCCAGGTAATCGGTGCCGAGCCGTTTGAGGGTTCCTTCGATCTCCCTGTGGATGGCCCTGTCGGAGAGTCTGCCCTCATTGAAGTAGACCTTGGAGGCGATGACGACCCTGTCCCGTCTGGTGGTCCTGGCCAGGGCCCTGCCCAGGTACTCCTCGCTGGTGCCCTTGGAGTATCCGTTTGCCGTGTCGAAGAAGTTGATGCCCAGGTCGAGCGCGTGCCTGACCACGGTCTCACTGTCCTCGGCATTCAGTGTCCAGTCGTGCATGGTTCCGGCCTTGCCGAAACTCATGCATCCCACGCAGATCCGTGATATGTCGATGTCGGTCCCGCCCAGTTTGGTGTATTGCATTGTCATGGCTCCTCGTTTCCTCGGTTCGTTCAGGTTTCCCTCATTCTAAAGAGTTCGAGCCGCTGGAAGTAAAGCCACAGATGGAAAACGACAGTGCGCGCGGATATTCAACAGGTGCATTCATGCAGGAAGGGGATTTTCCATGATATTGGTGAATATCCGCATCTGTCCGGTTTGGTATTCCCATGGTTTACGGAACGATGAGGGGTCGGTACGATAGGATGTCGTATCTTCGTGATGGGGGACCGTGCACGGCCATGGGTTGGACCGGATGACGCTTAGCCGCTGTCTGTGCCATACCGGTCGTCGGCATATCCGTTTATCGGTCCG
>NZ_CALYOY010000071.1 GCF_945269915.1 uncultured Bifidobacterium sp.
GTCAGCGTGCTCAGCCAGAAGTACCACGATGCGGTGGCCCGCTGGCCCGGGGCCTGGATCGAGGGGCAAATCGTTGAAATCAACACCAGGCGCACCGGTTCCGCATATCTGACCCTGCGCGACGACTTTGAAGACATATCAATCAATGTCATGGGCTTCCGGGCCTTCGCCACCCAGGCCAGGGACTTCCGCCAGGGCGACCGGGTGGTGGTGCATGGCCGGCCGGACCTCTGGGTCAAGCAGACCAGGCTGAGCTTCATGGCCGACCGGATCAAGCGGGTCGGCACCGGCGACCTGAAGGAACAGATCGAGGAACTGAGACGCAAACTCAAGGGGGAGGGCCTCTTCGACGCGGAGAACAAGGTCCCCCTGCCCGAGTTCCCGAATCGGATCGGCCTGGTCTGCGCCCCCAAGGCCAGGGCCGAGGGCGATGTCATCACCAATGCCCGGCTGCGCTGGCCCACAATCGAGTTCACCGTGGTCCATGCCCATGTACAGGGTCCCCAGTGCCCGTCCGAGGTGGTCCAGGCCATCCGGAAACTCGACCAGGACCCCAGCGTCGATGTCATCATCGTGGCCAGGGGCGGCGGCAGCTTCGAGGACCTGCTCGGTTTCTCCGACGAGGCCGTGGTCCGGGCGACCGCGGCCTGCCAAACCCCCATCGTTTCAGCCATCGGGCATGAGGACGACTGGACCCTGATTGACCTGGCGGCCGACCTGCGCGCCTCCACCCCCACCGATGCGGCCAAGCGGGTGGCCCCCGACCTGGTCGAACAGGAATCGATCATCATGGAGGCACGGACCCGAATCGAGTCCCGGATCCGGAATCTGGTCGAGGGCGAGACCCGGCTGATCGACGGATATGCCAACCGTCCCAGCCTGACCCGGCCGCAGACCATGCTGGACAAGCCTCAGCGTCTGGTCGACGAGTCCCGGGTCCGTCTGGACATCGCCCTGCGACGGATTGTGGACGATGCCTCACTGACGGTCGAGAAACTCCAGTCCTCCCTGACCGCCCTCTCCCCCCAGTCAACCCTGGACAGGGGATATGCGGTGGTACAGACCGTTGAGGGCGGGGTGGTCAGCAGCCCGGACCAGGTGGCCCAGGATCAGGATCTGACACTCACCGTCAAGGAGGGCAAGATCGAAACCAGGGTGGTGGCAGTCGGCTAGGGCCGACAGGGACCACCCGGCACACTCGGCCGTTGCTGCCGGCTACGATCAGCGGTGGCCGCCGGTAAAGCCGATGCGGACCGCTGAATCTCAGCGAATCAGATAGGGTATGAAAACTTCAGACAAGACCGACAAACACAATCGACAAGGAGCGTCCATGAGCGAATCAACCGCTAAACAGGCGAAGGACAAGCAGGAAGAACCCCTACTGGCCTCGTCCCTGACCGACAAGGAGCGCGAGACCATCACCAAGCTCCCTTACGAGCAGGCTCGCGACCAGCTCATCCAGGCAGTCCAGGCCCTGGAGGCCGGCGGTCTGGACCTGGATGCCTCCATGCGCCAGTGGGAGATTGGCGAGGCCCTGGCCAAGCGGGCCCAGGAACTCCTGGGGCAGGTCAGGGCCAAGCTGGATGCCGCCCAGGAGGAGCAGGCCAGTGCAGGCGCCCAGGCCGGCACCCAGTCCAACCTGGATTCCTGAGAAGTCAGATCAGGCCATCCAGACTCAGTCGACCTCCAGGGTGGACAGCAGGGCGGCATGGTCCGATCCGGGAATGACCATGGTCTGCAGCTGACCGGCCCTGATGCCCTGATCCACCACCACATGGTCGATCGCGACCCCCCTGGGGACCCAAGCCCGGTCGGTCGGCCAGGTCATGGTCATGCCATGGCCGGCCAGGCGTGCGGCGTCCTGGAACCTGTCGCCCAGGAAATCGCGGAATACGGCATGGTCGTAGGTGGAGTTGAAGTCCCCCATCAACACATACCTGGTATGGGTATGCCGCTTCAGGCTGTTCATGTCGTCAATGCTGTCGCGCCAGGATGACCAGGTTCCGGGTGTGGGCGAGGTCGTATGGACCGAAATGAAGCGGATACTGGTGGAACCATGCTTGAAGCCCACGCTCCCCGCAGGCATCATCGAAGCCCGGGAGTTCACATCATCACGAGCCGGTGACCCCATGGGTGTGGCTGTCCATATGCCGTTGCCGTACTTCCCATCCGCTGAGGACACCTTCTTATAGGGCAGGTATTCATCAATGCCGGCATCCTCAAGGCGCTGGACGAAGTCATCCGTTACCTCCTGAAGCGCCAGAACCTCCACCCGGTTCTCCTTGACCGTCTGGACGATCGTCCGCACATCAGCCTGTCCCTTGTACACATTCAAGGTCATGACCCGGGCCGACCCATCGGTCCTGTCCGGGTGCCCCAGGGACATGTTCGTCAGGGTCTTGTCCGACAGGCCCTGACCCCCGCCGTAAAAAGGGTACTGCCAGGAGACGTTCAAGGCCAAGGCCCCGATCAAGATCAGGGCGGTCATCCACTTGGACGCGGTCAGTGCCAGGACCAGGGCAAGCAGGTCGACCAGGATGAACCAGGGCGTGAGCGCCACCAGATCGGGAAGGTAGGGCAACACCGGGAACCAGGCAGGAAGCATCCGCGCCCCCAGAACCAGCAGGGAAGCAATAGCCAGAATCCGGGCCCACCACCCGAACACGAGCCGCACCAGAAACGACTGCCGGAATTTCGACATAGGCACCTTCCGAATACGATTTGGGGCAGGCAACATTCTAACCAGACCACAGGCCCACCCCTCCCCTTTCAGCCCGTGGAACCAGTCGGCACCCCTGCAACACCACCCGCCCGACCTGGCCGCCATGCGTGGTACAGTAGTACGCGTTGCCCCGGTAGCTCAGGGGATAGAGCACTTCTCTCCTAAAGAAGGTGTCGTGCGTTCGAATCGCATCCGGGGCACT